>DAIMHB010000101.1:0-6808 GCA_036723545.1 Beijerinckiaceae bacterium | reverse complement strand
GAGATGATCTCGCTGGACGAGGCCTATGATCTCTTTCCGCTGATGGACAAATCGAAATTCATCGCCGCCATGCATGACCCCGTCGAGGGCCATGTTGACCCCTATGGCGTCACCCATGCCTATGCAAAGTCTGCACAAATTGGCGGCGCAACCATTTACCGCCAGACCAAAGTGGAAGACCTCACCCAGAATGAGGATGGCTCATGGAACGTCATTACCAATCAGGGCAATATTCACGCCGAGCATGTGGTCAATGCCGGTGGTCTCTGGGCGCGCGAAGTGGGGCGTATGGTCGGCATCGAGCTGCCGATTTTGGCGATGGAGCATCAATATCTGATCACCGAAGACCTGCCGCAACTGGTGGGCAAGAAAGAGCTCGTCCATTGCATCGATTTTGAAGGCGAGATTTACACTCGACAGGAGCGCGGCGGCGTGCTGCTGGGCACCTATGAGCGCGCCGGTGTGCCTTGGTCAGAGAAAGAAACGCCATGGGATTTTGGTCAGAACCTGCTGCCCAATGACCTTGACCGTATCGCGCCCTCTCTGGAGGTGGGCTTTGACCACTTCCCCGAAATTGGCGAGGCGGGCGTGAAAAAGGTCATCAATGGGCCCTTCACCTTTGCCCCCGACGGCAATCCGCTGATCGGGCCGGTGCGCGGCCTGCGCAATTTCTGGGTGGCCTGCGGCGTGATGGCAGGCTTTTCGCAAGGCGGCGGCGTGGGTCTGGCTCTCTCCAACTGGATGGTCAATGGTGACCCGGGCTTTGACGTCTGGGGCATGGATGTGGCGCGTTATGGCTCCTGGGCCACACTGGCCTATACCAATAAGAAGGTGCGTGAAAACTACTCGCGCCGCTTCTCGATTCGCTTCCCCAATGAAGAGCTTCCCGCCGCGCGTCCGCTGCGCACCACTGGTGCTTATGACCTGATGCGTCAGGACAATGCGGTGTTCGGCGATTATTGCGGGCTGGAACATGCGCTCTGGTTTGCGCCCAAGGGCACTGACCCTGTGGAGGAGGTGACCTTTCGCCGCTCCAACGCGCATCAGCATGTGGGGGAGGAGTGCCGCGCGGTGAGAACCAGCGTCGGCCTGCTGGAAATTTCCAATTATGGCAAGTTTGAGGTTACCGGCAAAAATGCCAGCGCCTTTTTGAACAAAGTTATGGCCAACAAGCTGCCCGCCATTGGCAAAATGGTGCTCTCGCCCATGCTGAATGCGGCGGGCAAGTTGATCGGAGATTTCACCATCGGCCGCCTGAAAGAGAACCATTACATTCTGATTGGCACCTATGCGGCCGAGGTGTTTTATCAGCGCTGGTTTGAGCAGCACATGCTCACCGACGTGAAAATTCGCTCCTGCGCCATGGAGGTCAATGGCTTCTCGGTGGCGGGGCCAAATTCACGCGCGCTGCTGCAGAAGCTGGTCAATCAGGATCTGAGCACGGCGGCCTTCCCGTTTCTGAGCTTTAAGGCCATGGATGTCGGCATGATTCCGGCCTTTGTGGGCCGCGTCTCCTTCACCGGTGATCTGGGCTATGAAATCTGGGTGACCAGCGACTATCAGCGCGCACTGTATGATCTGCTGAAGCAGGCGGGCGAAGAATTTAATATTAAGCCGATTGGTGGGCGGGCTCTGAACGCCATGCGTCTTGAAAAGAGCTTTGGCACCTGGGCGCGTGAATACCGGCCCATATATGGCGCGCTGGAGGCGGGCCTCAACCGCTTTGTCGATTTCAAAAAGGATGATTTTATCGGCAAGGCGGCGGCCTTGGCGGAAAAAGAAACCGGCGGCACCCTGCGCCTTGTCACCTTCGCCATTGATGCCACCGATGCTGATGCCATTGGCGATGAACCGGTCTGGCTGGATGGCAAGGTGGTCGGCTGGATCACATCGGGCGGCTATGGCCACTCTGTGCAAAAATCTCTGGCCATGGGCTATGTGCCCAAAGAATTGGTCAGCGCAGCCGGTCAGTTTGAAATCGAGATCATTGGCGAGCGCCGCCCGGCAACCCTGCTGAAAGAGCCCGCCTTCGACCCATCGGGTTCAAAAATGCGCGGCTGATCCATACGGGTTCACAGGATAAAGGCCGGATGCGCAGAGCAATCCGGCTTTTCCGCTCTCATGCGCCATATTTGAGTTTTGACCTAAATTTCATATGCAAAAGACGGGCATTATTCGATTGTGACAGCTTGAATAATGCCGCAAAGGTTTTAGCCTGAGCACATAATGAGGCAAATGCGGTTGATTTGCCTGTTCCTTTATGGGTTGGGGCATTATTTTTGATGGACAATTTTAAAACAGGTCTTGCGCGGCCAGCCGCTGTGGAATGGCCGACACTGGCACTGGCCGTGCTGATTTATACAAGCTGGGGGCTGCTCACCTTTTATCACGCGGCCTTGCCTTGGGGGCTGATGATCCCCCTTGGCGCATGGCTGATTGCCTGGCAGACCTCGTTGCAGCATGAAATTCTCCACGGACACCCCACCCGCTGGCGCGGGTTTAACCGGGCGCTGGCCTCGGTGCCGCTGTCGCTTTGGCTGCCCTATGAGGGCTATCGTATCTCGCATCTCATTCATCACCGTGATGAGCGCCTGACCGACCCCTTTGATGATCCTGAAACCTATTACTGGACGCCGCAGGACTGGAGCCGTCTGTCGCCGCTGGCCCATATGTTTATCAAAGCCCAAACCACGCTGGCGGGGCGCTTGCTTCTGGGCCCGCTGTGGATTGTGCCGCGTTATTTATGGGCGGAGGCCAAGGCTTTGTGGGCGGGCAAGGCGGTGGCGCGCGAAGTGTGGCTGCGCCATTTGCCGGCGCTGGCACTTGTTTTGCTGTGGCTGGTTTTTATATGTAAAATCAATATTTTATTTTATGTGTTCGGCGTGGTTTATCCCGGCACCTCGCTGATGTTGCTGCGCTCCTTTGCCGAGCATCGCGCCGCAGTCAACAGCAAAGAGCGCACGGCCATTGTGGAAAATGCCGGAGCTTTGGGCTGGTTGTTTTTATTCAATAATCTGCACTCTGTGCATCATGAGGAGCCGATGCTGCCCTGGTATGAAATTCCCGCATGGTATCGGCGCCACCGCACACGTTTGCTGCATGAAAATGGTGGGCTGGTCTATAATGGTTATGGCGAGATTGTCCGGCGTTATCTGTTCCGCTCGCATGATGTCCCCATCCACCCCTTCGGGCGGGCACCTTAAGCGGGCGTATCATAGCCCGCACGCAGCGCTTCCTCCTGCCAGTTTTGCAGCAGGGCATAGCTGTCAAAATCAACATTGGCAAAACCGGAAATGGAGAGGCGCTCTGCCAATGGTGAGAACCAAGCCATTGAAGAGGAAGCACAAAAAGCTTCCTTTAACTTTGCAGCATCTGTGTCAGACATGGCTGCGCTGGCGACAAAACAGGGCATGGGAGCCACATTGCTGCTCTCTAGGATGCGGATATTGCGCACCAGATCCGGCTGATGCTGGCGCAAGAGGTGGTGCCAATAGGCATCAAGCGGGCCGACATCAATGCGCCCTTCCCGCACGCTGTCGAGAATGGCGCGGGCGGTGATGAGGTTTCCCGTCACATCGCCATAAAGCCTTGCGCGCTGGGCTGTCCGGTAGCGCAGCAGATGATGGCGCAATGCGTTAAAGCCGGAGTGCGAATGCGCCACAGTCCAGCCCAGCTTGTGCCCGAATGTATCCGGCAATGATTTGAAATCACTGTCTTTTCGCACGATGAAATCTGTGCGGTAAACGGCCTTGCCATGCGCCCAGTTCATGCTCGGAATAGGCGCGGCCAGCGGTTTCACATCGGCAATTTTAAGCCGTATCGGATAGCCGCACATCAGCACCGCGCCAATATCCGCGCGCTGCCACAGTGGCTCCAGAGGTTGCGGGGCCGGATAGGGCAGATAGTTGAGCGGCACACCGGCCAGCGCGCAGATATGCGCCAGCAACTCGCGCCATGCGGCCTCCACCTGCGGTGTCACCGCATACATGCGTGCATTGGCAATCATGGCATCAACTCGCGGGTTCGGCGGGCCACATAGTCCTGCAATTCATCCCTGACGGCATCGTCCAGCGGCGGCGGCTGATAAGTGGCCAGCGCCTTTTTCCACACCTCATGGGCGCGGGTTGTAGCGTCATTGGCGCCATGCTCCTGCCAGTTTTCAAAATTACTCCAGTCCGAAAGAATCGGCCGGTAAAAGGCGGATTCATAACGCACTTTTGTATGGTCGGAGCCAAAGAAATGCCCGCCGGGCGCAACCGCGCCAATGGCCTCCAAGGCCAGATCATCGGCGTTAAACTGGGCAGGTTTGAGCATATCCGCCCAGCTGCGCAGCATTTCCGCATCCACCACAATTTTTTCAAACGAATTGACCAGACCGCCTTCCAGCCAGCCTGCGGCATGGGTGATGAGATTGGAATGGCTCATGATCGCCGCCATCAGCGAAAAGCCGGTTTCATAGGTGGATTGTGCATCCACCACGGGTGAGGCATTCACGGCGCTGGAGCGGTAAGGCAGTTTCAGCGCGCGGGCAAGCTGCGCGCCGCCTAAGGTCGCATGGACATTTTCGGGCGTACCAAAGGCGGGCGAACCGGTGCGCATATCGACATTGGAGGTGAAGCCGCCCATGATGCAGGGCGTGCCCGCGCGGATCATCTGGCAGAGCACAATCACCGCCAGCGCTTCGGCTGTTTGCTGCACCAATGCGCCCGCCAGCGTGATGGGCGCCATCGCCCCCATCAATGTGAAGGGCGTGATGCAGACACATTGACCGTATTTTGCCATAAGCATAATCGAATCAAGGATTTCCTCGTCGAGGCGGCGTGGCGAATTGACATTGGTGACAATCATCAGGCTGGGCTTGGCGGCCAGTTCCTCGATAGAGCATTGATGCTCGATCGCGCTCATGGCGAGCGAATCCTGCGCTGCCACGCCGCCCACGCCGCGCGCCTGCCAGAGCTGGTCTGAGCATTGAATATGCGCCAGATTCATGTGCAAATGGCGCACCGGCACCGGAATATCCACCGGCTCCACCACCACGCCGCCTTGCCAGTGCAGCGCGCCAAGGCTATGATTTAATTTAAGAATATCCTGAAAGGCGGCAAAATCACCATAGCGCCGCCCGCGCTCAATATCGGCGACATTGGGCGCGCCGCCCACGGGGCCAAAATTGAGCACATTGCCCCCGATATGAAGATTTTGCGCCGGGTTTCGCGCGCGCAGCACAAATTTTTGCGGCGCAAAAGCGCGGTAATGGCGCACCACCTCCTGCGGCAAACGCACCATTTGGCTGGCATAATCCACCACCGCGCCATGCTGGGCAAAAATATCCAGCGCGGCTTTCGAGCGGATTTCCATGCCATAGTCAGCCAGCACCTGATGCGCGCCCGCAATAAGTTGCGCGACCTGATCTTCCGAAAAAATCTCCACCGGTGTCCACGGATTGGTGACGCGGCCCAAAGGGGCAGCCGTATGCACGCGCTCGCGCCCACCGGTGCCGCCCGCGCGGCGGCGAATGCGCGGTGTTTCTGTTTGGGGGGCCTCGCTCATGCGCGCAGCCTCAGGCCCTGCGGGTCATAAAGGGGCGACAGGCAGAGGGTTGCCGGGCAGGATTCTCCAAGAATATCAATGGTAAAGGCCGCACCCTCTCTCGCCAGTCCGGCCGGAATATAGCCCATGGCTATCGAGCTGCCCACCGCATGGCCATAACCGCCGGAGGTGACATGGCCCACTACTTTTTCACCCTGCATGATGGTTTCATAACCGGTGACATCCGCATGATGTGATTCAACTTTTAAGGTTACGAAGCGTTTTTTCGGGCCGAGTTTACGCTCAGCCAGCACCGCGTCACGGCCCATGAAATCGGGTTTGGAAAAATCAATAAACCGGTCCAGTCCCGCCTCAAAAGGCGTATAATCGGGACGGAAATCCTTATTGAACGAGCCGTAGTTTTTCTCCAGCCGCAGCGAGGACAGCGCCCGCCCGCCAAAGAGTTTGAGGCCAAATTCCGCACCTGCGTCTCTCAGGTCGTCATAAAGCGCGCAGATATAATCGGGCGTGACCCAAAGCTCATAGCCAAGCTCGCCGGTAAAGCCGGAACGCGAGACAATGGCAGGGGCGGAACCAACTGAAATCTCTCGTATATCAAAGAATTTAAAGGCTTTGGTATCGAGATCCACCCGCACCAGCTTTTGCAGCACATCCCGCGCTTTTGGCCCGGCCAGAGAAAAACCATTGAGCGTTGACGACACCGCCTTCACAAACACATTTTCCGGCGGGTTCTGTTCCATAAACCAGCGCATGTGATAGCCTTCGGCAAAGCCGGAGCCGATCAGCAAAAAGCGGTCTTCCGCCAGAGAGGCGACGGAGAGGTCGCCCACAATCTTGCCGCGCGCATTCAGCATGGGCGCAATGGCCATGCGCCCTATTTGCGGAATTTTGCAGGCTAAAAGCCTGTCCAGCCAGCCGCGCGCGCCGCGCCCTGAAATTTCATATTTGCCGTAATTCGAGGTTTCATAAAGGCCAACAGCATTGCGCACGGCCATACATTCGGCTTTGACATGGGCAAAGGCTTCGGAGCGGCGATAGGTTGGTGTCTCGGTTTTCGCCACGCCCTCGGGCGCAAACCAGAGCGCATGTTCAAGGCCGAAATTGGCGCCAAACACTGCCCCCGCCTGTGCAAGGCGGCCATAGAGCGCGGTCTGGCGGGCGGGGCGCGCGTCGGTGAGTTCCTCATTGGGAAAGGCGAGGCGGAAGCGGCGGCGGTAATTTTCCACCACCCGCGCGCGGGTATATTTGGGCGTGGCGTAAG
>DAIMHB010000100.1:0-6830 GCA_036723545.1 Beijerinckiaceae bacterium | reverse complement strand
ATTTAATTCATTAAAGCCTATGGCAGATAAAGGTAATGGTATTGCACAAGATATAATTGGAGATATATTATATGATGGCAGCGGTGGCGTGCCTGAAGATCGGAAAAGCGGCGTAGAAATGTATGAAAGTGCTGCAAAGCAAGGATTTGTTCACGCTCAATGGAATTTAGGATATATTTATCGCGATAATAATGAATTTAAAGATTATAAAAAATCTTTCAAATATTTTTTAAATGCAGCAAATAATAATGATGATTTTTCAATACAAAAAATGTGTGAATGGAATTTTAGTGGGTATGTTCCAGAAGCTCCTGATATGATAATTTCTAAGGATTATGCGCTAGCTGCGAAATATTGCCCCTTGGCTATTGACGCAGGATTTCTAAAAGATGCAGTAATACTTGGTCAAATGTACGAAAATGGACTTGGATTGGACGTCAATTATGACGAATCTGCTAAATTTTATAAAATTGCTGTCGACAATAAAATAGTGGATGGAATGTTAAAATTAGCATCCTTGTACATTAGGGGAGCGGGTGTTCCGCAAGATTATACTCAAGCAGAAATATTATTTAATGAAGCGATTAAAAAGTACGGCGCTTCTACAGAATATGATATTGGGAAAATGTATAAAGCTGGAGATGGTGTACCACAGGATTATAAAAAAGCGGCAAAATGGTTTTTACAAGCAGCTGAGCATGGATACGGATTAGCACAATGGGAAATTGCTGTAATGTACCAAGATGGGCAAGGCGTTGCTCAAGACTACAGCGCAGAACTAAAATGGTATAATATTCTAGCTGAAAGTGAAACATTTGAAGCTTTATTTTATAAAAAATTAGCCCAAAATAATCTTGGAGTTATGTATTCTAAAGGACAGGGGGTTGTAAAAGATGATAAAATTGCTGCGCAATGGTTTATAAGAGCGGCTCTAAATGGAAATGATGTATCACAAAACAATCTGGGTAATATGTATTATTATGGACAAGGCGTTATTCAAAATTATATAAAAGCGCATGAATGGTATAATATTTCAGCATCAAATGGAAATGCTAACGCGTTGCAAAATAGAAATAATGTCTCAAAATTACTCTCGACGACCGACCTCGTAAAAGCTCAAACACTTGCTCAGCAATGCTTGCAATCAAATTATAAAAATTGTGATTAAAAGTGGTTTATGGTGCCTAGCCGATTATTTTGACCCACCTGCGCCATAGATTTTGCCCCTTATCGGCTTGCCGCCGCTCTAAAGGCTTGCTCATGGCGCTGGTCTCTGATAATGGACTTGGGCGCTTGAGTGCTTGGCTCCGGCGCGGTTTTTGTATGCTGATCTGCGCTGGCCCGTTTACGGGTTTTCAGGTGCGGTTAACCCGCCTGAACACTTGGCATCACAAAAATCCATGTAACTCAAACCTCCAGCGCCGCCCGAATGGGCTTTTTAGGAGAATTTATGTCCGCTAATGCTAATAAACTCGCGCCAACGCGCGACGATTTTGCTGCACTCTTGCAGGAAACCTATGGCGATACCGAAGCTTTCGAAGGGTCCGTTGTTAAGGGCACCGTGGTCGGCATCGAAAAAGATATGGCCGTTATCGACATCGGCCTGAAGACCGAAGGCCGCGTGGCCCTGAAAGAATTTGCCGGCCCGAACCGTGATCAGACCATCAACATCGGCGATGTTGTGGAGGTTTACCTTGAGCGTGTTGAAAATGCGCTCGGTGAAGCGGTCATCTCGCGTGACAAGGCCCGCCGTGAAGAAAGCTGGGTCAAGCTTGAAAAAGCCTTTGAAGCTCAGGAAAAGGTGGACGGCGTTATTTTCAATCAGGTCAAGGGTGGCTTCACTGTTGATCTCGACGGCGCTGTGGCCTTCCTGCCGCGCAGCCAGGTGGACATTCGCCCGATCCGCGATGTTGCCCCGCTGATGGATATTGCCCAGCCCTTCATCATTCTCAAGATGGACCGCCGCCGTGGCAACATCGTTGTGTCGCGCCGCGCTGTGCTTGAAGAGAGCCGTGCCGAGCAGCGTCATGTGATCGTGGCCAACCTTGAAGAAGGCCAGATCATCGACGGCACCGTCAAGAACATCACCGATTACGGTGCCTTCGTGGACCTGGGCGGCATTGACGGCCTGCTGCATGTCACCGACATTGCATGGCGCCGCGTCAACCACCCGACCGAAGTGCTCAATGTTGGCCAGCCGGTCAAGGTGCGCATCATCAAGATCAACCACGACACCCATCGCATCTCGCTGGGCATGAAGCAGTTGCAGGATGATCCGTGGCAGGCGATTGAAGCGAAATATCCGCTCAACACCACGTTCCATGGCCGCGTCACCAACATCACCGACTACGGTGCATTTGTTGAGCTGGAGCCGGGCATTGAAGGCCTCATCCATGTTTCGGAAATGTCCTGGACCAAGAAAAACGTGCATCCGGGCAAGATTGTCTCCACCAGTCAGGAAGTTGATGTCCAGATTCTGGAAGTTGACCAGTCCAAGCGCCGCATTTCGCTGGGCCTGAAGCAGACCTTGCAGAACCCATGGGAAGCCTTCGCACAGAAGTTCCCTGCGGGCAGCATTGTTGAGGGCGAAGTCAAGAACAAGACCGAATTCGGTCTGTTCATTGGTCTTGAAGGCGATGTGGACGGCATGGTGCATCTGTCCGACCTCGACTGGAACCGTCCGGGCGAGCAGGTCATCGAGGAATATAAGAAGGGTGATACCGTCAAGGCCATCGTTCTGGATGTTGATCAGGAAAAAGAACGCATCTCGCTCGGCATCAAGCAACTGGCGTCCGATCCGTTCTCGGCCAAGGCTACAGCAACCGCTGAAGAGGGCGGCGACAACCTGAAGAAGGGTGCTGTTGTCACCTGTGAAGTTGTGGCTGTGAATGACGGCGGCATTGAAGTGAAGCTGGCCGGCACAGACCTCACCACCTTCATCAAGCGCAATGAACTGGCCCGTGACCGCGGCGACCAGCGTCCTGAGCGTTTTGCTGTGGGCGAAAAGGTTGATGCCCGCATCATCCAGTTCGATCGCCGCGCCCGCAAGGTGGCGGTTTCGATCAAGGCTCTGGAAATGGCCGAAGAGAAGGAAGCCATTGCCCAGTATGGTTCCGCCGATTCGGGTGCATCTCTGGGAGACATTCTCGGCGCAGCCCTCAAGGCCGCCAAGAAAAAGGACGCTGAATAAGCGTTTCTGCTCCTTCGGAGTAAATAATACAGCCCGCGCGGGTCATTTCGCGCGGGTTTTCTTTTGGAGTGGGGGGAGGTTTTCTCTCACCCTTCGAGAACCTCAGGGTGAGGGCATAGTTCTCGCCTCATCCTGAGGAGCCTTGGGACAAGGCGTCTCGAAGGATGGAGCGGGTCTTTTATATCTATATCTCAACGTTCGGATTGTTCATGATTGTTGCTGTTGGAATTGACTTTGGCACCACCAATTCGGTTGTGGCGCTGGCGGATGACGCGGGTGGCGTGCGCAGCCTGAGCTGGCCGACCGACACCCGTCTGACCGATACATTCCGCACAGCCTTGCTGTTTTGGGCGGAAGGGCGCGGCGTGCAGCATGTGGCGGGGCCTATGGCCATTGCGGCCAAACTGGCCGGTGAACATGACAACCGGTTCATTCAATCCATCAAAACCCATCTCGCCAGTCGGTTATTTACCGAAACGCGGCTGTTCGGTCATAAATTTACGCTCGAAGACCTGATTTCCACCTTTTTAAAAGACCTGATCGCGCAGGATGTGGCCACAATCCGCGACTCCGGTTTGCCGATTGCCGCCGGGCGTCCGGTGGTATTTGCCGGTGAGCGGCCTGACGAGGCGCTGGCGGTGGAGCGGCTGCACCGCTCGTTTGCGGCGGCGGGCATGGAGACGATCACGCTGGCCTATGAGCCTCTGGGCGCAGCTTATTATTATGCTCGTGCCCTGAAGCGGGACGAAACCGTGCTGGTGGCCGATTTTGGTGGCGGCACCAGCGATTTTTCAGTGATCCGCTTTTCGGTTGGGGATGGAAAATTATCCGCAGTGCCGCTGGCCCATTCGGGGGTGGGCATTGCCGGTGATACATTTGACTACCGCCTGCTGGATCATCTGGTGGCGCCGCAACTGGGCAAGGGCTCGCTCTATCGCTCCGGCGACAAGCGCCTGCCGCTGCCAGCCTATTATCACGCCGCCTTTGCGCAGTGGCACCAGTTGTCATGGCTGAAAAACCCGAAAACCCTCAATGAGCTGCGGCGACTCGTGCGCGACAGCGAAGCCCCTGAGGCGCTGGAGGATCTGATCACCATGATTGATACGGATGCCGGGTTTGACCTTTATCAGGCGATCAGTGCCGTCAAGGCCAGATTGTCCTCGGATTTGGAGGCCCATCTGCATTTTATCCGTGAGGGGGTTGAGATCAAAGCCAAAGTCACCCGCGCAGAATTTGAACGCTGGATTGCCGATGATCTGGCCCGCATTGAAGCCGCGATGAGCGAGGCTGTGACGCAGGCTGGCCTGCTGTACGGGCAGATTGACGCGGTGTTTCTGACCGGCGGCACATCGCTTGTGCCCAAAGTGCAGGAGATGTTCACCCGTCATTTTGGCGCGGACAAGGTGCATATTGGTGATGCGTTCCAGTCTGTGGCTTCCGGCCTTGCGCTTTATGCGCGCGACATGGCCGCCGCTTAAAACTGCAGGGTGCTCATTTAATCTTTTGTTCTCAACCGCCGCAGAATACATTAGACTGTATACATAATATTTGAACATGTGAGAAAATATGTCTGGTTTTCCGGCTGATTATAATGTTGACCGGCGTAAATTGCGCCGGTCTGTCACATTCTGGCGTCTATTGGCCTTTGCTGCGGCCTTTGTGGCGATTCTTGGCTTTGCGGTCAGTTTTTCCGATCATGGGTTGATGACTCCCGGCAGCCCGCACATTGCCCGTCTGGCGATTGAAGGGCTGATTACCGGCGACAAGACCACCCTTGACCTGATCCGTGATGTTGAAAAATCATCGGCGGCTGCCGTGATTGTTACACTCAACAGCCCGGGCGGCACCACCACAGGCTCTGAAAAGGTCTATGACGCCCTGCGCCATCTGGCCAGCAAAAAGCCTGTGGTCGGGGTTGTTGGCGACCTTGCCGCCTCGGGGGCCTATATCGCGGCGTTGGGCACAGATCGTGTCTTTGCCAGCGGCAATTCTCTGGTGGGCTCCATCGGGGTGTTGTTTCAGTTTCCCAATGTCTCCAAATTGCTGGATACGGTGGGCGTTAAAATGGAGGAGGTAAAATCCTCACCTCTCAAAGCCGCGCCGAACGGCTTTGAGCCCACAAGTCCGGAGGCGCGGGCCGCTTTGGCCGCTTTGGTAAGCGATTCCTTCGACTGGTTCAAATCTCTGGTCAAAACCCGCCGCCAGATGAGCGAGGATGAACTGGCCAAGGTGGATGATGGTCGTGTTTTTACGGGCCGTCAGGCGCTGGGCCTGAAACTGATTGACGCCATTGGCAATGAGGAGGATGCCGTGCACTGGCTGGAGACCGAGCGTGGCATTGCCCGCAATCTGGCGGTGAGGGATTGGAAAAAACCACAGGGGCTGGATCGTTTCGGCCTGTTCAGCATGGCGGCGGCCACAGCGCGGGGTTTGGGCCTGACCGGACTGAGCGCGGTAATAATGCAGGGTGCACAGGCGAATGACAGCCAGATGCTTGACGGATTGGTCTCGATTTGGCAAATAGACTAAAAGATTTAGGGGTTTGAAGTGATTAAATCAGAATTGGTCGTGCGGATTGCAGAGCGTAACCCGCATCTTTATCAGCGTGATGTTGAAAACATCGTCAATGCCATTCTTGGCGAGATCACCAGCGCCTTGTCGCGCGGTGACCGTGTCGAGCTGAGAGGCTTTGGCGCATTTTCGGCCAAGCAGCGCCGCGCCCGTCAGGGTCGCAATCCGCGCACCGGCACGCAGGTGGCTGTGGATGAAAAGGCGGTGCCCTTTTTCAAGGCCGGCAAAGAAATGCGCATGCGTCTGAACGATGGTGTTGACACTGGCGAATGAATGGTTTTGCGGCAGGCATTTGGTTTTAATGCCATACATGCACTAGAGGGTCGGATATGCGTAGACTTGTGCGATACCTTATTATTTTGCCTGTCGCATTGGTGTTTGTTGCTTTTGCTATTGCCAACCGGATGGATGTGGGGGTGCGTCTTGACCCCTTCGCCGGTATGGATGAGCCACCGGTGATTGAGCTGCCTCTGTTTGTGGTGCTGGTCTGTGCGCTGCTGGTCGGGCTTATGCTGGGTGGGCTTCTGGTGTGGCTTGCGCAGGGCAAACATCGCAAGGCCGCGCGTCTGGCCCAGCGCGAGACCGAGCGCCTGCGGCAGGAGGCCGCCCGCATGGCCAGTGTGCCGGCGGACCGGACACATTCATGAAGCTCATTTCTGCGGCTGATATTGACCGTCTTCTGGACTATCCGGCGCTGGTTGAGGCGCTGCATCGTGCCTTTGCCGGTGAATATGTGGTGCCGGTGCGCCATCATCACGAAATTTCGGACAGTGCCACCCATCTGATCATGCCGGCCTGGACGGGCGGCGCGCCAGCGCCCGGAGCCTATCTGGGCACCAAACTGGTGAATGTGTTTCGCGGCAATTCAGCGCTTGGCCTGCCCTCGATTGCCGGAACCTATGTGCTGCAATCGGGCGAAACCGGCGTGCCGCTGTGCATTATGGACGGAACGCGCCTGACCGCGCATCGCACGGCGGCTGTCTCGGCGCTGGCCGCCGGTTTTCTGGCGCGGCAGGAGGCCAGCCATCTGCTGATGATCGGTGCGGGGGCGCTGGCGCCCTGCATGATC
>DAIMHB010000099.1:0-6907 GCA_036723545.1 Beijerinckiaceae bacterium | reverse complement strand
CGCATGGGCCGTTCGCCGCCACCGGCGATTCTGGTGCGCCCGCAGGATATGCTCGGGGCGGTGCGCACCGCCATGATGCTGGGTGCGGTTTTGCCGGAGCTGAAATCCGAAACCGAGGCACTGGCCGGAGATTTGAACGAGTTGATCCAGCTGAAGGCTTCGATTTCAACTGAAAAAACCAATCTTGACGCTGAAGTTTCCCGTCTTAACGAGGACCGCAGACGCCTGACGGCTTTGATGGATGAGCGCCAGGCGGCACTGGTCAATGCGCAGGGCGCGCTGGACGCCGAGCGTGAGCGCGAGGCGGATCTGGCCAGACAGGCCACCAGCCTGAAAGACCTGATCGCCCGAATGGAGAGTTCCAGCGCTGCGGCTGCCGCCGCCGCTGCGGCGGCGCGCAAGGCCGATGCGGCGCAGGCATCAAATCTTGCGGCATTGGATAGCCAGAACACCGATAACCAAGCCTTGCCGCCCCCTTTCCGTGACCATGCCCGCACCGCGCCTGCCCGCCCTTTTTCTGCCGTAAAAGCTATGTTACCTTTGCCAGCATCGGGCAGAATTGTTAAACCATTTGGTGCGGCCGATGGTCTGGGCGGAACAGAAAAAGGCATTTCCATGCAGACACGCGCCGGTGCCAGCGTGTCTTCGCCCGCAGATGGCTGGGTTTCGTTTGCGGGGCCGTTCCGCTCTTACGGGCAGCTCTTGATCATCAATGCGGGCGGGGGCTATTATGTGCTGCTGGCCGGAATGGAAAAAATAAATGTTCAGGTGGGGCAATTTGTTCAGGTGGGGGAACCGGTTGCCGCGATGGGGGATGGTGCCGCCAAAACAGCTCTGGCTGGCGCTGCTTCTTCTGTTGCACTTGGATCATCAGGCCCTATTCTATATATAGAGTTTCGCAAAGACGGTGGTCCTGTTGACCCCGGCCCGTGGTGGGCAAAGTCGGATTTGGAAAAGGTTCGCGGATAATGCGCAAGATATCTATGCTTATGTTTGGGGTTGCTCTGGGCGCAATTTCAGTTTCGGTCGCCACGCGGACATCACTGTTCACGGCGAGCACGGCCCATGCGGCAGCCGCAGACACCTATCGCCAGTTGAATCTGTTTGGCGATGTGTTCGAGAAAATTCGCACCGACTATGTCGAGAAGCCGGATGAGTCCAAACTTATCGAGGCGGCCATCAGCGGCATGCTGACCTCGCTGGATCCCCATTCCAGCTATATGGACGCCAAGGCCTTCCGTGATATGCAGGTGCAGACCCATGGCGAGTTTGGCGGGCTGGGCATTGAGGTGACACAGGAAAACGGCGTCATTAAGGTTGTGACCCCCATTGACGACACACCCGCCTCCAAGGCTGGCATTCTGTCCGGCGACCTCATCATTGCCATTGATGATGATAGCACCGAAGGCCTGACGCTGAATCAGGCCGTTGACAAGATGCGCGGCAAGATCGACACGTCTGTCCGTCTCAAAATTATGCGCACAGGCAAAAAAGACCCGTTTGAGGTGACTCTGGTGCGGGCCACCATTGTGGTCAAATCGGTGCGCTCGCATGAGGTTGGCGATGTGGGTGTGATCCGGATCACCCAGTTTACCGAAAATACCTCGCAGGGCCTGAAAGAGGCGATCGACAAAATCACCACTGACCTGCCGGGCGACAAGCTCAAGGGCTATGTGCTTGATTTGCGCAACAATCCGGGTGGCTTGCTGGATCAGGCCATTCAGGTGTCCAATGCCTTCATTGATCGCGGCGAGATTGTCTCCACCCGTGGCCGCAATGCGGATGAAACGCAGCGTTATAATGCCACGCATCCCGAGCTGACCGGCGGCAAGCCATTGGTTGTGCTGATCAATGGTGGCTCGGCCTCGGCTTCGGAAATTGTGGCAGGTGCCTTGCAGGATCATAAGCGCGCCACCATTCTGGGTACACGCTCGTTCGGCAAAGGGTCGGTGCAGACGATCATTCCTCTGCCGCAGAGCAATGGCGCCTTGCGCATGACCACCGCCCGTTACTACACGCCTTCGGGCCGTTCGATTCAGGCCAAGGGCATCGAGCCGGAAATTGTTGTGTTGCAGGATGTGCCGGATGACCTCAAAGGCAAGGATGACACCAAGGGCGAAGCCTCGCTCAAGGGCCACCTGCTGAACGGAACCGATGAGAAAACCGGCAGCCAGGCCTATGTTCCGCCGGACGAAAAGAATGACAAGCAGCTTCATGCCGCTATTGATATTTTGCATGGCACCTATGTGGCCGAGCAGGCGCCAGTCAAGGCCTCACCAGACAAGAGCGATGCCGCTGCCCCCAAGCCCAATTAAAGCCCCATGCGTTCCGGTGACAGGCAGAGTGAGCCCGCCGGAACGCTGCTTTACGGATATTCTGGTGCAGAGCATCGCAGTGAGTGAGACTTTGGAGTGTGTTTGACTGCTTTATCGTGAGGTTGAATAAAGATCGGCACAAACTGACCTTTCAGACACCGAAGTGTTCTGTCCGGAACTGCGGCGCTGATCATGTGTTGTTTTTAACGGATCCTCCGGGCGCATGTAAATCAAGGATTGATCTGTGTTGAATGACCTGAATACGCCCCTGAAACCCAAGCCAGCATCGCACAAGGCTAAATTTGACATTCCTTATGGCTGGGTTGCGGTTGGCCTGTGTGCGGCATTGCTGGGAAGTTTGCTCATTTTTCTGATGATTACGGATGATCGTCAGGGCGGAGAGCCTTATGCTGTTGCGTCGATTGAGCGGGTGGCGCCGCCTGCGCCCGCCATTCGGGGCACAGACGGATTTGTGCCCACGGTGGATGAGGTCACAGGCTCTGTTGCGCCTGCCGCCGGAGCGCAGGGTACTCCCCCTCTGGCCCCTTCTGTTGAATCCGCCGAGCAGATGGAACAGAAAAGCGGCGTCAAGGTGCTGCGGGGCAATAATGCCAAAGCGCCCGCCGCGCTGGTGATTGAAATTCCGGACAATACCGGAGTGGAACTGATGCAGGCGCCGGACAAACGTCTGGCAGAGCCGGGCAAATATGGGCTTTTGCCCAAAATGGGGCCGGACGGGCTGAAGGCCATGAATGTATATGCGCGGCCTTTGCCGGTGGCGGCCCGCCCGAAAGCCGGTATGCCGAAAATTGCTGTGGTGTTCGGCGGTGTCGGTCTTGCCGAGGCCGCCTCGCTGAAAGCCATTCAAACCCTGCCGGAAGAAATCACGCTGGGATTTGCGCCCTATGGCAAAGCGCTGGAGACGCATGTGCAGGAGGCACGCGCCGCCGGCCATGAAGTTTTATTGCAGGTGCCGATGGAGTCCTTTGATGACTCTGCGACGCATTCGGGCCCGGATACATTGCTGACCACAGTGGATGAAGCGACAAATCTGGCGCATCTGCGCGCGCTTATGGGCCGTGTGACTGGTTATATTGGCCTGATGAATTATCAGGGGGGGCGCTTTACCGCTGATGCTGCCGCGCTTGGGCCTGTTTTGCGCGAAGTTTCGGCGCGCGGACTGATGATGCTGGATGATGGCTCGTCGCCGCGCAGTCTGATCGGGGCGCTCGGCATGCGGATGGGCCTATCGGCTTTGAAGGGCAATATTATGATTGACGGGCAACCGCAAAAAGATGCTATCAATCAGCAGCTGGCAAAGCTTGAAGCGCAAGCCCTGAGCAGTGGTGCGGCCATTGGTATTGCCAATGGTTATCCTGTGGCCATTGATCTCATTGCGGATTGGGCCCGCGGATTGCAGGCCCGCGGCATTGCGCTCGTGCCGCTGAGCGCTATGACGGGAATTGGCGCTCAAACTCAACTGGAACAAAATCCATGAATCAAGATTATCGTCCCTGCGTTGGTGTTATGGTGCTGAATAAGGCCGGGCAGGTGCTGATCGGGCGCCGCAAAAACAAGCGGCAGGTCGAGCATGTCGCCCCTAATTTTGAATGGCAGATGCCCCAGGGCGGCATTGACGAGGGCGAGCAGCCCTATGCAGCGGCCCTGCGGGAGCTTTACGAGGAAACCAATATTTCCTCGGTTGAGCTGCTGGCTGAGTCACCCGAATGGTATTCTTATGATTTGCCGGTGGACAATGTGCGCAAGGTCTGGCGCGGGCGCTATAAAGGCCAGATTCAACGCTGGTTTGCCTTCCGCTTTACCGGTCCGGTGTCGGAAATTGATATTGACCATCCGGCGGGCGGGGCCGCAAAGCCGGAATTTGATGCCTATAGGTGGGAGAATATCGACAGGCTTGTCGATCTGATTATTCCATTCAAGCGGCCTGTCTATGAAAAGGTTGTGGCCGATTTCGCGCATCTGACCAAAGATGAGAGCGTTTCAGGTTAAAAAACAGTTTTGAGCGCATGATGTCCTGCACCTATGGCCTTTTCTCAGGCCAGAGGCTGCAAGTCTGTGACTATAAAAAAGTCAATCATAATCAGCGGATGGCCATCTGAAGAGCCTGCATTGCGCAGACTGCACGCTCTTGTGCCAGAGCCATGCCCAATACGCATTCATTAAATAACAATAATATATAATAGCTTTACATATTCATACTGAGAAGTTAAAAATCACAAAAATCTATATATCAAATGTAATGTCATTGTAGAGATTGCTGTGATGAAAAAAATAATAATATCCGGTTTGGGTCTGATTGGTCACAAACATGCGGATATTATTGCAAAACGGCATGATTGCCGGGTGTTTGCTGTCATTAATCAGGTAGACAGTCCGACTTTGGCCTTTTCAGCCCGCACGGGCGCGAAAATCTATAATTTTTCTGAATTTGAATCATGTCTGGACACGGAATGTCCTGATGGTGTTGTCATTTCTTCACCGAATATGGCCCACTTCGATCAGGCTGCGGCCTGTATCCGGCGGGGCATTCCTGTTCTGGTCGAAAAGCCGCTCACAGACCGGATCGAGACGGCGCTTGCGCTCTCGCAGATGGAGCGTGACAGCGGGGCGCGGGTGCTTGTGGGGCACCATCGCACCTATTCGCCCCTGTTGGGGGCGGCCAGCCAGTTTCTGAATTCGGCGGCCTTCGGCACTCTGGTGGCCGTTCAGGGGTCGGCCTTGTTTTATAAGCCGACATCCTATTTCGAGGCCGGTTTATGGCGCACAAAAATCGGCGGCGGGCCAATTCTCATCAATCTGATTCATGAAATCGGCCTTATGCGCCATTTCTGCGGTGAAATTACAAGCCTATTCGCCTTTTCCTCGCATCAGACCCGCGGTTTTGAGGTGGAGGATACTGTGGCGCTGGCTTTGAAATTCAAAAGCGGTTGTCTGGGCACATTCATTCTGTCGGATTGCGCGGCCAGCTGCAAAAGCTGGGAAATGACAAGCGGAGAGAATCCCGCTTACCCGTTTTTTCCGAATGAGGCCTGTTATCACTTTGCCGGCACGTCTGCCTCCCTCGATTTTCCGAGCATGAATGTCCATCACTATGATCATAAGCGTGAAGGCTCATGGTGGATGCCGTTGATGGAGCATCGGCTTCCCACAGAGCGGGCTGACCCGCTGGAGCTGCAAATGGATCATTTCCTCAAGGTGATTGAGGGCGCCGAGCAGCCCAGAGTTCCCGCCTCGGAAGGATATAAAAATATCCGTGTTCTGGAAGCCATTTCAAAATCAATAGCGGACCATGCGCCGGTTGAAATTGCGGATGAGCCCAACAGTGTCAGGTAAAGTGATGAAAGTTCTCCTCGTTGATACGGCCTTTGCCGCGGCTCCCATTTATGATTACCTTTTGAGCGAGGGTTTCGATGTCTGGGTGATGGGCAGCCGTCCGGAGGATGTGCTGGCACGGCGGGCGGGCTCTCAGTGGATATGTCAGGACTACAGCCAGATCGACATGGTGCGGGGGATTGTTCGCGCGCATGGCTTTGACTGTGTCGTGCCGGGGTGCACGGATGTGTCGATCCACACCTGCCTGCATCTGGATATATGCACCCACAGATTTGATTCTGTTGCGGCCAACACGACCTTATCGGACAAATCAAAATTCAGGCAGCTGTGCCGGCAACTGGATCTGCCCGCGCCGGAGACTTTGAATATAACCCAATTTCCAAGGCCGGGGCACTATATATGCAAGCCAACGGATGCCTATAGCGGCCGGGGGATAACAACATTTGACGGTATGGATGTGGCGGCTGGCGAACATGCCGTGCAGCTTGCTCAGTCGGCAAGCCCCAGCCATTGCGCGTTGATTGAAGAATTTATACAGGGAAATTTGTATAGTTTCAGTGCCTTCATTGAAAATGGCCTGATCGTGCAGGGCTTTTATGTGATTGAGGGCAGTTCGGCGAATCCTTTTGCCGTTGATACCAGTTATCTGGTGTGGGATATGCCCCGCCCCTGTAGGGACAGTCTTGAACCGGCTCTTGAGCGGATGTGTCATCATCTTGGGCTGGTGGATGGCCTGCTGCATACACAGTTCATTTTTGACGGCAGTCGTCCCTATATTGTCGAGGTGTCACGCCGTTGCCCCGGCGACCTCTATCCGCTGCTGATCGAATATTCGACAGGTTTTCCTTATGCCGCAACCTATGCCTATGCTTATGCACAAGCTCAGTCGCGGCCGCAATATTCGGCTCAGTCCCGTTATGTGCTGCGCCATACGGTGGCCGCTTTGACCGATACTATATATGGCGGGCTGAAATTTACCGATAATCTATCGGTAAAAGCGTTTTATCCCTTGCTGCCTTTGGGGAAAGACCTGATGGCGCGACAAGGCAACAGAGCCGGAGTGTTGTTTTGCGAGAGTGCTTCTTATGAAGATATTTCCCGCACTTATGAGAAATTTCTCGATCGTTCTGTGTATAAAATTGAATAATTGTGATTTATTTGAATTGTAAATTATTTACATGAATATATATATTATATATATGAATAAAAATATATAAAAAGGTCATCATATATATGAT
>DAIMHB010000098.1:3471-6912 GCA_036723545.1 Beijerinckiaceae bacterium | reverse complement strand
TTCAGCCGATGACGCGAAAGAGGCGGCAAGCCGCCGCCTCTCAATAATCTGGCTTTGACTTAAGCGTTCTGGGATCAACGAACGCGCTTCCCCCTTGTTCATTGATTGGCCAATGAACCTTCAATCCCGGTTCTTTTTGAGCAAAATTTCGATGTTTTTGATGATGTGATCCCGCGCGCCGCCGCGATCTTCCGGATCGTTTCGCCAGCATCAGCTCAAATTAATGCCACTCACGAAGGTCTTGCGCAGAGCTCAGGTCATTCATGCTGACCCCTGATCCAGCGCACGCATTGAATGAAAGCAAAAGCAATCAGAGAGCCCTGATTCCTTCAATGAACAGCATAATCTAAATGCACCAGTCATATAAGTCAGCAATTTCAATGGGTTGCACAAGAATGCCACACAACAAAAAGGGCTGCATTTCTGCAGCCCTTAGTAATATTTGAACAATATCCGGAGAGCGTTTAGCGCTTCGAGAACTGGAAGCTTCTGCGGGCTTTCTTCTTGCCGTATTTTTTACGCTCAACCACGCGCGAGTCACGGGTCAGGAAGCCTTCCGGCTTCAGCACAGCGCGCAGCTCTGGTTCGAAATAGGTCAGCGCCTTGGCAATGCCGTGACGCACAGCACCAGCCTGACCGGAAAGGCCGCCGCCAGCACAGGTGATCATCACGTCATATTGGGTCTGGCGCTTGGCCACAACCAGCGGCTGATTCAGCAACATGCGCAGCACAGGGCGGGCAAAATAAACTTCAAGCGTACGGGCATTGACAGTGATTTTGCCAGTGCCGCGCTTGAGCCAGACACGGGCCACAGCGTTTTTACGCTTGCCGGTGGCATAGGCACGGCCCAGCTTGTCCAGCTTCTGCACATGCTTGGGGGCTTCCGGCTGCACGGATGTTGCAGCCTTGAGGTCCTGCAGGGAGGAAATGGTATCAGCCATGATCAGGCGCTCCGCTTAGCATTTTGCACCGAATTCTTCGGGCTGAGGGCTGCAACATCCAGCACGGACGGGGTCTGCGCAACATGAGGATGTTCGCCACCCTTGTAAACGCGCAGGTTCGAAAGCTGCTGACGACCGAGCGGGCCGCGTGGCAACATGCGCTGCACAGCCTTCTCGAGAATACGCTCAGGAAAACGCCCTTCCAGAATGAACTTGGCGGTGCGCTCCTTGATCCCACCCGGAAAACCGGTGTGATGATAATAGACCTTCTGGTCTTTCTTGCGGCCTGTGAACACAACGTGCTCAGCATTCACAACGATGATATTGTCGCCGCAATCTGCATGAGGCGTGAAGGTTGCTTTGTGCTTGCCACGCAGACGCAGAGCGATAATGGTTGCCAAACGACCCACAACGAGGCCTTTCGCGTCAATCAAAACCCATTTCTTGTCTACATTGCCAGCATTGGCCTGAAAGGTCTTGCCGAACATGTGTCTTTCCATCTTTAAAACTCAAAACAAGACCAAGCGCCCTGTTTGATGATGCCAGCTTATAAGGGGGCGCAAGAGAGTTTGTCAAACAGGAATTTGCAGCTTATTTTCAAAATAACTCAATAAATACAGAGAATTGAATAAATAGGTATTATTTTACCACATTATAAAGCGCTCTTAAATCCGTGCTGCCACATATTTTAGGCCCTGCGGCGCGCCATTGATGTAAAATCGCAACCGTGATCAAAGGACATGGCTCGTCATCACGATCAACATCCGGGAAAATAAAGGAATGCTGCCTCGACTCAACGCCCGCCAGACCGGCACAAGCATTCCGCCTGTCGCCTATGACCGCGCGCAGGTTATTCCCGGCAT
Organism: Beijerinckiaceae bacterium; assembly: GCA_036723545.1. Classification (GTDB taxonomy): domain Bacteria; phylum Pseudomonadota; class Alphaproteobacteria; order Rhizobiales; family Beijerinckiaceae; genus JANXSV01. The sequence continues at coordinate 5,108 of DAIMHB010000098.1, read as the reverse complement.
TGTCCATCTGGGCCTTGGTGCCTTTCATCGGGCGCATATGGCGGTTTATACCGACGCTGTTCTGGCATCGGGTGATCTGCGCTGGGGCATTATTGGCGCGAGTTTGCGCAAGCCGGACATGCGTGACGCACTGGAGCCACAGGACGGCCTTTATACATTAGCCATTGCCTCGACCACGGGGGAGGATTTGCAGCTTATCGGCGCTGTGCAGAAGGTGATCGTCGCGCCGGAACATCCTGAAGCCCTGTTGGCGGCCATGTGTCTGCCCAGCGTGGCCATTGTCAGCCTCACGATTACCGAAAAGGGCTATTGTCATGACCCAGCCAGCGGCAATCTCAACCCGAACCATCCCGATATTCTGTATGATTTGGCCCATATCGACGCGCCGCGCTCGGCTCTGGGCTTTATCCTTGCAGCGATCATGCGCCGCCGCGCCGCACAGATGCCGCTGTTCACCGTGCTGAGCTGCGACAATCTCCCCGCCAATGGCGACACGCTTAAAAGATTACTGGTACAATTTGCGGCCCTTATGGACACTGAACTGGCTGATGATATTTCAGGCACCCTGCTCTGCCCCAATACAATGGTGGACCGGATTGTGCCCGCAACAACAGAGGATGATAAATCCCGTATTGCGGCGCGTCTGGCCATGCGCGACGAAGCCCCCGTGATAACAGAACCCTTCACCCAATGGGTGATCGAGGACAGGTTCAGCATGGGCCGCCCGAATTGGGCCGCAACATTTGTGCAGGATGTTGCGCCTTTCGAGCTGATGAAGCTGCGCCTGCTCAATGGCAGCCATTCCTGTATGGCCTATCTGGGCTCTCTTATGGGCTATGAAACTGTGGCCGAAGCGATAGCCGACCCCGATATGGCACATTTTATCCGTGAACTGATGCAAGACAGCGCCCAAACCCTCACCCTTCTAGAGGGTGTGGATGTAACGGCCTATCAAGGCCAGTTAATCGAACGGTTTTCCAATTCTGCGCTCAAACATCGCACATGGCAGATCGCCATGGATGGTTCGCAAAAACTGCCGCAGCGCTGGCTGGGCACAATCCGTGATCTCATGGCCAAGGGCCTGCCCTTTTCGGCCCATGCGCTCGGCGTTGCCGGATGGTGTCTTTATATTTTCGGGCAGAATGAACAGGGCGAGAAACTTGACATCCGCGACCCGCTGAAAGACATTTTTTTACAAAAGCAACGCGCAGCGGCCGATAGCAAAATGGAATTCGCCTCCCAAATTCTGGAACTGAGCGCTGTTTTTGGCCCCTTCAGCCATGATGAAGCCTTTCGGCAGTCTGTCTTAAGCTGGGTGCGGCAGATCGACAGCCAAGGCGTAAAATCAACACTCGCGCAATTTGGCAGGTGATTTTTGTGCCAAAGCGCTTTAGAAAGAGATCAACTAAAGTCGCATTCTTATCGCATGAGGACCCATCATGACCCATTCGGCTCTTAACGCTGTCACGGCCCGTATCATCGAGCGCTCAAAAGCCACCCGCACCGCCTATCTTGAGCGGATGGAACGTGCCAGCAAAGTGCAGAAAAAACGTGGCAATCTCGGCTGTGCCAATCTCGCGCATGGCTTTGCCGCCTGCGGGCCGGACGATAAGGCTGTGATACGCGCGGGTGATGCC
>DAIMHB010000098.1:0-3461 GCA_036723545.1 Beijerinckiaceae bacterium | reverse complement strand
CCCCCAATATCGGCATTGTCACCGCCTTCAACGATATGCTCTCGGCGCATCAGCCCTATGAGCGCTTTCCTGATCTCATCAAGGCGGCGGCGCGGGCCGCGGGCGGCACAGCGCAGGTGGCGGGCGGCGTTCCGGCCATGTGCGATGGTGTCACGCAGGGCGAGGCGGGCATGGAACTCTCGCTGTTTTCGCGTGATGTGATTGCCATGGCCACCGGCATTGCGCTGTCACACCAGATGTTTGATGCTGCCATGCTGCTGGGTGTGTGTGACAAAATCGTTCCCGGTCTGGTGATCGGCGCACTGGCATTCGGCCATCTGCCCGCCGTTTTTGTGCCCGCAGGCCCGATGACCTCCGGCATGTCCAATGACGAGAAAACCAATATCCGCCAGCTCTTCGCGGAAGGCAAGGTTGGCCGCGCCGAACTGCTGGAAGCGGAAAGCCAGTCCTATCATGGCCCCGGCACCTGCACCTTCTATGGCACCGCCAACACCAATCAGATGCTGATGGAAATCATGGGCCTGCATCTGCCCGGCTCTTCTTTTGTCAATCCCAACACGCCGCTGCGCGATGCGCTCACCCGCAACGCCACCAAGCGCGCGCTGGAAATCACCGCCATGGGCAATGAATATACACCGCTCAGTCAGGTTTTGGACGAGCGCGCTTTCGTCAATGGCATTGTCGGGCTCAATGCCACCGGCGGCTCCACCAATCTCACCATACATCTGATTGCCATGGCCGCCGCAGCGGGCATCAAGCTGACATGGGCGGATTTTGCCGATATTGCCAATATTATCCCGCTGATCACCCGCGTTTACCCGAATGGCAAAGCCGATGTGAACCATTTTCATGCGGCGGGTGGCATGGGATTCCTCATCAATCAGCTTTTGAGCCAAGGCCTGCTGCATGATGATGTGCGCACCATTGCCGGTGAGGGGCTGAAGCTCTACACACAGGAGCCCCGCCTCGACAGCACCGGAGAGGTGCATTGGGTGGATGGCCCGCAGACCAGCGGCGACCAGACCGTATTGCGCCCGGTGCTGGAGCCCTTCCAGAGCAATGGCGGGTTGAAGGTTCTGCACGGCGACCTTGGCATTGGTGTGGCCAAAATCTCGGCCTGCCCGCCCGACAGGCTGGTGATTGAAGCGCCAGTGCGTGTCTTTTCCGATCAGGAAAGCGTGCAGAAAGCCTTCCGCGCGGGCGAACTTGATCGCGACGTGATTGTCGTCATGCGGTTTCAGGGGCCAAAAGCCAATGGTATGCCGGAATTGCATAAACTCATGCCCCCGCTGACCGTATTGCAAAACAAGGGCTTCCGCGTGGCTCTGGTCACCGATGGTCGCCTGTCCGGCGCATCGGGCAAGGTGCCTGCCGCCCTGCATGTGACACCGGAAGCGGTCGATGGCGGCCCGATTGCCAAATTGCAGGACGGAGATATTCTCTGCCTCGATACCATCAAAGGCACGATCGATGTTCGGGGTGACGCGGCTGAATGGGCTGCGCGGCCTGTGGCCACTGCCGATCTGACGGATTCGTCTTTTGGGGTTAGCCGCGAACTCTTTGCCGCCTTCCGCGCCCATGCAGGCCGCGCCGATCAGGGTGCCGCGATATTTAATTAGTGAATACGCCACGTTTAGGTGGGAACAGTCGTGAGCGTCCCTTCTCCCCGTTTTAACGGGGAGAAGGACAGGATGAGGGGCATTTCAAAAGGTTTTGCCCCTCACCCCGGCCCTCTCCCCGCAGTGCAGGGAGAGGGAGGTGGTTCCGCGTAATAACAGCTACCCCGCAAATACGCCAATCACCTCGGCAATGGTCAGCGCCGCAATGATTTCGGGGCGTTTATCGGCAATTTTTCCACCAATCGGGCAGGTGAGGCGCGAAAGCTGCGCCTCAGTGCCGCCACTGGCCAAAAACCAGCTGGCAAAGCGCGCGCGCTTGGTGGCCGAGCCAATCATGCCGACATAGGCGGCATCGCCTTTTTTCAGCGCCGCCTCCGCCAGTGCATAATCCAGCGCATGGCTATGGGTGAGAATAATATAGGCCTGCCGCGCGGGTGCGCGCGCCACCCATTGCACCGGATGGTCAAGCTGCAGGGTCTCTATGCCGCCAGGCACGGTGCCAAAAACATCAGGTCGGTCATCAATCAGGTGCACATGAAAGGGCAGCAGCGCCAGTTGGCGACACAGCGCAAGCCCCGTGTGCCCCGCACCAAAAATCGCAATCCGGGGACGACGCTGCGCCTGCGCCTGCTCCAGCACCGTGAGACTTTGGACATCCGCCGCACCCGCCCGCGTCAAAGCCAGCTTCACCCGCCCGCCGCAACATTGGCCCAAGTGCGGGCCCAGATGCAGCGTGATTTCGCGCTGGAGTTCATCCCCAGCAATCATTTCGCGTGCCACGTCTATGGCGTGAAATTCAAGCTGCCCACCGCCAATGGTGCCGAAACTTTGCCCCGCACTCACCAGCATCCGCGCTCCCGCCTCACGCGGGGTTGAACCTTCCGCCAGCGTGATTTCGACAAGGACAGCAGGCTCTAGCTGGGCAAGCAGGCGTGCAAGAGTCTGTGATAGGTTCATAATATCCCTCACCCTAACCCTCTCCCACAGGGAGAGGGAATAGCGCGCATCCGTTTCACTTCGCTCTCAAAGCCTCAATCGCGCGCAAAACCGCCTCAGGCGTTGCTGGCGGGTCAAGGCGCGGGCAATATTGATAATCGGCCACGCTGGCCACCGCATCCGACAAAGCGTGCAGCACAGACATGGCCAGCATCAGCGGCGGCTCGCCCACCGCCTTGGATTTATGAACCGTATCCTCATGATTATCATGGCCTTTCGCCAGATCCACATTGAAAATATGCGGCCTGTCCGACGCCACCGGAATTTTATAGGTTGAGGGCGCATGGGTGCGCAAGCGCCCCTTGTCATCCCAATAAAGCTCCTCAGTGGTCAGCCAGCCCATGCCCTGAATGAAGCCCCCCTCGATCTGGCCACGATCAATCGCCGGATTGATGGAGTGGCCAACATCATGCAGAATATCCACCCGCTCCACCTTATATTCGCCGGTGAGCGTATCCACCGCCACTTCGGCTATGGCGGCGCCATAGGCAAAATAATAAAAGGGATGGCCCTTGCCGGCCGCCCTGTCCCAATGGATTTTCGGCGTTTTGTAAAAGCCGGTGGCCGATAATTGCACCCGCGCCATATAGGCGGCTTTAACCAATGCGGCAAAGCTCATCACCTCAGCACCGACATGCACCTGATTGTTGGCAAAAATAATCTTCTGATGCGGCACATTCCAGTGTTTCTCGGCAAAGTCTATCAGCCGCTGTTTGATGGTCAGCGCGGCATTTTGTGCTGCTCTAGCATTTAAATCCGTGCCGGAAGACGCAGCCGTGGCGGAGGTGTTGGGCACTTTGCCGGTATTGGTGGCGGTGATTTTGATTGCACTCAAATCCACCGCAA
>DAIMHB010000097.1:0-6912 GCA_036723545.1 Beijerinckiaceae bacterium | reverse complement strand
TTCTGAAGGTTTGCCATGACGCGCACCATATTGAGACTGGATTTCGACCCAAGCCGCCGGCTTGGTCATGGCAAAATTGCCTTGCTGGAAGCCATTCGCCTCACAGGTTCCATCTCCGCGGCAGGGCGGCAATTCAACATGTCCTACCGGCGGGCATGGCTGCTAACTGACGAGATCAACCATATGTTCACCGGCCCGCTGGTCAGTACGCGCGGGGGTGGGAAAAATGGCGGCGGCGCGTCGCTCACGCCGCTGGGCGAAACCATTGTCGGGCTGTATCGGGAGGCTGAACGGAAAATCCAGATCAGCGCCGCAGCCGAAATCTTGGCTCTGGAACAGGCCCTCGCGCCGCATTTGCCCACAGCATCCGACGCGTAGAGCTAAAAAAGGCGCAGTTATGCGGGCCGCACCTCCACCTTCCAGATAAATCCGGCGGCGCCCGGCGTGCGCTGAATGTGGACACCATCCTGTTCACTGACCTCGCCAAGGTCATGCTCGCCATCGGGAAGCAGCACAATGCACCGTTTGCCCGTGCGGATGAACAGAAAACGGCCCTTGGCTGCACCCTCCGCAGCAAATCGGGTGATTTTGGACATATAAGGCTCTTTTCGCCATGCTGTCGGATATTGCGGATCAACCGAGACCAGCAAGCCGCCATTTGAGCCTATCGAGAGGACAAATCTGGAACGATCCGGCTTCCATTCGGCGCCAAAGCTCGGCTGCGTGATCCAAAGACAGAAAAATCTCTGGCAATGCGGAGGGTGCGCCCCATGAATGGAACAGCCCTTGCCCATTACAGCATGGCCGCACCATGTGCCGGCGGGCTTTTCCAGCTCAGGCACGGTCAAGGTCTTGCAACACATCATACAGGTGCCGCAGGTTCGTTCAGCATGGGTGGGGTTTTGCATGTCAGTTTTTCCTCAATTCATGACGATGTGGCTCTGCATCGGCATATTTTCACCAAAACGGCGAATCAGCCTTCAATCATCCATGACACCGTCCGCAATCCACCCCACACCGCGCGTGTCATTTCGGCGCGAGATCGCCATACCAATAGGCGGCAGTCACGCCGCCATCCATCAGAAAATCACTCCCTGTGATGAAGCCGCCATCAGGGCCCATCAGTAGCGCGCCGACTGTCCCCACCTCGTCGGGCGTGCCGCCGCGCCCCGCCGCAGAAAGGCTGATCATGCGTTTATATCCCTCGCCGCGCGGCCCGTTCAATTCGTCTCGGGCCAGAGGTGTGAAGATAATGCCAGGGCTGATCGTATTGACCCGCGCGCCGCGCTTGCCCCAGCGCACCGCCTCAGCCATCACCCGCAGTGAATTTCCGCGTTTGGAGAGCTGATAGGCATGAAGAGAATCCCTGATTTGCGCTGGCTGGAGCATGGGCAGAGCCAGCAGCTCCTCAACCGGCGTTGTCGCCAGCGCCTTATCCTGCTCAGACGTCAAGGCAGGCAGCCGGTGGCCGGATTGCGAGGCAATGACAACCGCCGAACCACCATGCGCGATAATGGTGCCAAATGCCTCAAGAACCAGCGCGGTGCCATAAAGATCAACCTTCAGAATGGTGGCTGGAGTGGCCTGCGAGGGCGAAACCCCAGCCGCATGAATCACACCCGTAACATCCCCGAGCGCTGTTGCGGTTTGCACCAAAGCATAAACCGACGCACGCGAGGAGACATCCACTGTCGCGGTTGTCACTGTGAAGCCTGCATCCAGCAGCACAGTGGCGGCGGCTTCGGCATTTTCCGGACGCAGATCGGCAAGCACTATGTGCTTACCCGTCCCAACCCGCCGCGCAATGGCCTGACCGATAGAGCCCGCACCAATCAATACAATAACATGGGTCATGATTACTTTCCTTTGTCTGGGTTCAGCCCTGATATTGCGCGTCGGAGACCGGCTCCAGCCAGTCCACCGCCGTACCGTTCAGTGACTCCTGAATGGCAATATGGGTCATGGCGGTGGTGGGGGCGGCACCATGCCAATGCTTCTCGCCCGGTTCAAACCACACAACATCACCGGAATGAATCACCTCGATCGGGCCGCCCTCACGCTGAACCCGGCCACAGCCCGCCGTCACGATCAGAATCTGGCCCAGCGGATGCGTGTGCCATGCGGTGCGGGCCCCCGGCTCGAAAGTCACCGCATTTCCCGCCGCCCGCGCCGGTTCGGTGACAGGAAACAGCGGGTCAATCCGCACAGTTCCGGTAAACCAGTCCGACGGGCCTTTGAGCGATGACTGGCTGCCAATGCGTTTGATAAGCATGGGGTGTATCTTTCTTTATGGGTTTAAATCCGAACTCTTCCAATGCGGGCAAAAGCTCCGCTTCCGGCCCGCTATACCACAGTGAATGTTCGTATCCCGACCCATACCGCATTTTATACCGCAAAATCGCTCCGATACCAGCTCAGTTATGCAGAAAAACAGCATCCTCCTCACGGAAATACCCCTAACGGCGATGTTCCAGCGCTGCATAAATCTGAAATGCGCTGGCGAATTGCATCAATCCTGTTGCACAAGCCGGATGTTTTACGGCAAATAGACATCCAACAGACCCGATAAGGACAGAATATGACCACAACTATAGATGTGAAACAGGAAACCCTCAATCTTCTCAATGCGCTGGGCGTGCCCCATGCAAGCTGGACAGCCGGAGACATGCCCTCTTACAGCCCTGTGACGGGTGAACAGATCGGCAAGCTGAAGGTTGTTTCAAAGCCGGAGGCTACAGCCGCCATTGACGCGGCTCACGAAGCCTTCAAAGCCTGGCGGATGGTGCCGGCCCCCAGACGCGGCGAGCTTGTGCGCCTGCTGGGCGAGGAATTGCGGGCGCATAAGTCCGAACTCGGACGCCTCGTGTCCATCGAAGCGGGCAAGATCACCTCGGAGGGCCTTGGCGAGGTGCAGGAAATGATCGACATCTGCGATTTTGCCGTTGGCCTCTCCCGCCAGCTTTATGGGCTGACCATTGCCACCGAGCGCCCCGGCCACCGCATGATGGAAACCTGGCATCCGCTGGGCGTGGTCGGCATCATCTCGGCTTTCAACTTTCCGGTCGCGGTCTGGTCCTGGAATGCCGCGCTGGCGCTGGTGTGCGGCAATTCGATTGTCTGGAAGCCCTCCGAAAAAACACCGCTGACCGCGCTGGCCTGTCAGGCTGTTTTTGCCCGCGCGCTTGCCCGTTTCGGCGATGCGCCCGCACATCTGTCACAGGTTATTATCGGCGACCGCACGATTGGTGAAGTGCTTGTCGACCATAAAAACGTGGCCCTGCTCTCGGCCACCGGCTCCACCCGTATGGGCAAGGAGGTCGGGCCCCGTCTGGCCAAGCGGTTTGCCCGCTCGATTCTTGAGCTTGGCGGCAATAATGCCGGCATCGTCTGCCCTTCCGCTGATCTCGATATGGCTTTACGCGCCATTGCCTTCGGGGCGATGGGCACAGCCGGTCAGCGCTGCACCACCCTGCGCCGCCTGTTTGTGCATGAGAGCATTTATGACCAGCTCGTTCCCCGTTTGAAAAAGGCCTATGAGAGTGTCTCTGTCGGCAATCCGCTGGAAACATCGGCATTGGTCGGCCCTCTGGTGGACAAAGCCGCCTATGACGCGATGCAGAACGCCCTTGCGGCCGCACAGCGTGAAGGCGGCACAGTCACTGGCGGCGCGCGTGTGGCCTCAGCCGGAAAGGATACGGCCTTTTATGTGCGGCCCGCGCTGGTGGAAATGCCGCGCCAATCCGGCCCCGTGCTGGAGGAAACCTTCGCACCCATTCTCTATGTGATGAAATATTCTGATTTCGACGCCGTGCTGAAGGCACATAATGCGGTTTCGGCCGGGCTTTCCTCTTCGATCTTCACCCTGAACCTGCAGGAAGCCGAACGCTTCCTCTCGGCGGAGGGCTCGGATTGCGGCATTGCCAATGTCAATATCGGCACATCCGGTGCGGAAATTGGCGGGGCATTTGGCGGCGAAAAGGAAACCGGCGGCGGACGCGAATCCGGCTCCGACGCATGGCGCGCCTATATGCGCCGCGCCACCAATACCATCAATTATTCAAAGGCGCTGCCTTTGGCGCAGGGCGTATCCTTCGATATCGATTAAAGCACAATGGTGTTCAGGCCTCCTCTCCCGCAGCACAGGCACATGGGAGCGGAGGGCGGAGCAAAGGGGGGCGCAGCCTTGACTGCGCCCTCACATCTGCGGCAGCGCCCCGCATGAAGCCGGTGCCAGCAGCACCGTCACCAGACCATCATGCAAAAACCAAGACTTCGGCGTGGCCCTGAAGGCAAAAATCTCGTAACCCGCAGGTGGCGACACTTCCTGCGGGGCTGGCTGTGGCGGAATGAACGGATTGAAAACCCTGTGCCCGTCCGCGACCGCACGTTCTTCCGCCGTGGCCGGCTGGCGCACAGTGGCCACAAGAATATCCCGGGACTTCAGCCTTTCGTCCAGATCATAATCAGGCCGCAACTTATGCGTCCACGTGTCCAGCGGCACTTCATGCATCCCCACACCGACAGGCATGAGCTGATATTGAACAAAAGGCGTGAGCGCCTCCAGAAAAGCATCGCGCGTTTCATTTCTGAAATAGCGCAGGCCGCAGTTGCGCGTCTGCAAAAGCGTCACGGCATCCACATACCAGTTATAATAATCAAAAACATCCTGGCTCCAGCGCTGTCCTGCAAACAAACCGATGCGCTCATCGCGTGTCGTGGCTTTTATCTGCGCCCGGTCCGGCAGAAAATAATCGCCATTGTCATTGCCAAAGGCTCCGGCAACAAGGCCAAGAGCCAAAAGCACAAACAGGAAGCCGGCCATACGAACCCGGTCGGCAATGATAAAAACCAGCCCCATACCAACCGTAATGCTGGTGGCCAGACGGAATATTTCATTCAGATGTAAGGCAGCGCTCATCAGCAGGCCGGTGGTCAGCGCCACAAAAAGCATATCGGCCTGAGCCGCCGCCTTCGGTCTTTTGACCAATGCCCAAAGCCAGCAGCCCGCAGCTGACATGACAATCAGGGCAAACACAGTCTGTCGGATATGCGTGCGCAGAGAAAATTGAAAAATATATGCGAGCAAGGCCCGGACTGCCGCGAACATTCCGTCTTTAAAAAAAATCGCCGCATAGAGTTTCGGCAATCCTATGGCTGTTGACCACCAGTACCCTGTCAGGTCATGGAACCACAGATACAAGAAAAAAAGCATAAGGGTGAGAAAAAACCCAGCAACCGGCACCAGCCGCCGGACAACATAGGTCAGATCCGGCGAACACCAGCGCTGAAGCGGCACAAGAGCCATAAGCGCGGGGGCAAGCGCCAGAAAAAGCCCCTCCCGCGCCAGCACAGCCAGCCCGAACAGAACCCCGCCCAAAAACCCTGCCCGCACATCCTCCCTCCCCTTGACGACAGACAGACAGCCAAAGGTCATGAACGGAAATGCCACATAATTCGACCATGGATAAATCGCCAGCGGATGAACCAGAACAGCCGTCAGAAAGGCATAAAGCGCAACAGGCCGCCGGCGGGTAAAGTGCAGCGTCAGAACATATATGCCCACCAACCCCAGCGCATAGCACAGCGCCACCCCGGCGATAATCGACGCAAGATTTTTTCCGGTGATAAAAAATACATATTCCAGCAGCGTGGTGAGAAAGCCATATTGAATGAAAATGTCTTTATAGGGCACACGACCCCTGTCAAAATCTACGGCATTGCTCAGCATCAATCCCCAGTGGTGGGGATCCAGATTATAGGTGCCCTGCACCACCGACGCCACAATCACCGCAACCGCAGCGCATGAAATGACCGCCGGATAAATGAAGCGGCTGGATGTAATCAAACGCAGCATGTTTGGATCAGCCCAGAAGCAGAATTTTTGAGGCGGAAATGTTTGAATGTGAAATATAGAGAAACACCGCTCATCGTTATAAACCGGTCAAACCGATGAGTTCATGTCTTCCATCCCCATAAGAGGCGCGGCATAAAATAAACATGAAACTCAACATGCGAACACATTGCAAATATCATCAACATCGCGGTCATCCACACCGCTATGAAAAGGCAGGCAGAGAATCTGGGATTTCACAATTTCCGCATAAGGAATATTCAGAAACGAAACGACTCTCGATCCCCGATAGGGCACGAAATCCGTGCAAATGGGATGGAAATATTTGCGGGAAAATATGTTTATGGTCTTGAGACTGTTATAAACATCATCCCGCGTGCGGCCAAATTTCTGCGGGTCAATGATCACCGGAAAATATTGCTCGGAATTCACCACATTGGCCTGTTCCGGTGCCAGTCTTATCCCCCGAACATGCCTCAGACGGTCTGTGTAATTTTGCCGCAACCTGCGCCGCACACGCTGCTCACCCTCAATAAGGTCCAGATTGAGCAAGCCAATAGCCGCCTGCAACTCATTGACCTTGCCGTTGATGCCAATGGCAACCACCTCTTCTTCGTTCAGAATGCCGAAATTGCGCAGCAGACGGATGCGCTGAATGTCGGCAGCATCCGGCGTTGCGATGAGACCACCCTCAAACGTATTGTATAATTTGGTTGCATGAAACGAAAATACCGAGGCATTGCCAAAATGAGCAATGGGTAAACCGTCCAGCGCAGCGCCAAAGGCATGAGCCGCATCATAGATCAGGGGTATGCCATGCTTGTCGGCCACGGCCTGCAACCCCTCAACATCACAGATGACCCCATAGACATGAACCGCCAGAATCGCGCAGGTCTTGGGCGTTATGGCCCGCTCGACAGCCGCCGGGTCCAATGTCAGTGTCTCGCGGGAAATATCGGCAAAAACCGGCGTCTGGCCATTCCATGAAATGGCATGAGCCGTTGCAGTGAGCACCTCCCCATTTGTCGGACAATTTCCAGGGTAAATTAAGCTACTTTTTG
>DAIMHB010000096.1:0-6934 GCA_036723545.1 Beijerinckiaceae bacterium | reverse complement strand
GATTGAATCCGGTTCGACCGTTCTCAATTCCACTAAGGATAAGAAAGAACGTGTTGGTCGTATGTTGCTGATGCATGCCAACAACCGCGAAGACATCAAGGAAGCCTATGCTGGCGACATTGTCGCACTGGCCGGCCTCAAGGATACACGCACCGGTGACACGCTCTGCGACCCGAACAAGGCCGTCATTCTCGAAAAGATGGTGTTCCCTGAGCCGGTGATCGAAATTGCTGTTGAGCCGAAATCCAAGGCTGACCAGGAAAAGCTGGGCATTGCTCTGGCCAAGCTGGTGGCTGAGGATCCGTCCTTCCGTGTCTCGACCGATACTGAATCGGGCCAGACCATCATGAAGGGCATGGGCGAACTGCATCTCGACATTAAGGTCGATATTCTGCGCCGCACCTATAAGGTCGATGCGAATATCGGTGCGCCTCAGGTGGCTTATCGTGAAAAGCTCACCAAGAAGGTTGAGATCGACTATACCCATAAGAAGCAGACCGGTGGTACTGGCCAGTTCGCGCGCGTGAAAATCGTGTTCGAGCCCAATGAAGCCGGTAAGGGCAATCTGTTCGAATCCAAGATCGTTGGTGGTGCTGTTCCGAAGGAATATATCCCCGGCGTTGAAAAGGGCATCAACAGTGTCATGGGCGCGGGCATTCTTGCCGGCTTCCCTGTGGTTGATGTGAAGGCAACATTGATCGACGGTGCGTTCCATGACGTTGACTCGTCGGTTCTCGCCTTCGAAATCGCATCCCGCGCTGCTTTCCGTGATGCACTCCAGAAGGGCGGTTCCGTTCTTCTTGAGCCGATCATGAAGGTGGAAGTGGTGACTCCGGAAGACTACACCGGTTCGGTGATGGGTGACCTTCTGGGGCGTCGTGGCCAGGTTCAGGGTCAGGACATGCGCGGCAATGCGGTGGTCATCAATGCGATGGTGCCGCTGGCCAACATGTTCCAGTATGTGAACACGCTGCGGTCCTTCAGTCAGGGCCGTGCGAACTACACCATGCAGTTCGATCATTACGAACAGGTGCCAACCGCAGAAGCGGAAAAGGTCAAGGCGAAATATTCGGCTTGATTGTCTAACAATTCAAAGTTTTGAACCCTTAGGTTTAAGAGGAGCCTGTCATGGCAAAAGAGAAGTTTGAACGCAATAAGCCGCATTGCAACATCGGCACAATCGGTCACGTCGACCACGGCAAGACCTCGCTGACAGCAGCGATCACCAAGGTTCTGGCTGAAGCCGGTGGTGCAAAGTTCACCGCTTACGACCAGATCGATAAGGCCCCGGAAGAAAAGGCACGCGGCATCACCATTTCGACCGCTCACGTCGAATATGAAACCGCCAACCGCCACTATGCCCACGTCGATTGCCCCGGCCACGCCGACTATGTGAAGAACATGATCACCGGCGCGGCGCAGATGGACGGCGCCATTCTGGTTGTGTCCGCTTCGGACGGCCCGATGCCACAGACCCGCGAGCACATTCTGCTGGCCCGTCAGGTCGGTGTGCCTGCTCTCGTTGTGTTCATGAACAAGGTTGACCTTGTGGACGACGCCGAGCTGATCGACCTCGTTGAAATGGAAATCCGCGAGCTTCTCTCGAAGTATGATTTCCCTGGCGACGATATTCCGATCACCAAGGGTTCCGCCAAGGTTGCTCTGGATGATGGCGACAAGAAAATCGGTCATGACGCCGTTCTGGCGCTGATGCAGACTGTTGACGACTACATCCCGCAGCCAGCCCGTCCGCTGGATCTGCCCTTCCTGATGCCAGTTGAAGACGTGTTCTCGATCTCGGGTCGTGGTACGGTTGTGACCGGCCGTGTTGAGCGTGGTATTGTCAAGGTTGGCGAGGAAATCGAGATCGTTGGCCTGCGTCAAACCATCAAGACCACTGTCACCGGCGTTGAAATGTTCCGCAAGCTGCTCGATCAGGGCCAGGCTGGCGACAACATCGGCGCGCTGCTGCGCGGCACCAAGCGTGAAGACGTTGAGCGTGGTCAGGTTCTTTGCAAGCCGGCTTCTGTGAAGCCGCACACAAAGTTCAAGGCTGAGGCCTACATCCTCACCAAGGAAGAAGGCGGCCGTCATACACCGTTCTTCACCAACTATCGTCCGCAGTTCTACTTCCGCACCACGGACGTGACCGGTATCTGCACCTTGCCAGAAGGCACCGAAATGGTGATGCCTGGCGACAACGTGTCGATGGACGTTGCGCTCATCTCTCCGATCGCCATGGAAGAGAAGCTGCGCTTCGCTATCCGTGAAGGCGGCCGCACCGTTGGTGCAGGCGTCGTTGCATCGATCATTGAATAATTGAGGCTGATTGACTGGGCGGGGTTATCGCCCCGCTCACCAATCGAGGGATGAACACATGAACGCTCAGAATATTCGCATACGTCTCAAGGCCTTTGATCATCGTATCCTTGATGCGTCGACGAAAGAAATCGTGTCTACGGCCAAGCGCACTGGCGCACAGGTTCGTGGGCCCATCCCACTGCCGACGAAGATCGAAAAGTTTACAGTAAACCGTTCGCCGCACGTCGATAAGAAGTCGCGCGAACAATTTGAAATTCGCACACACAAGCGCGTTCTTGACATTGTTGATCCAACCCCGCAAACAGTCGATGCTTTGATGAAGCTTGATTTGGCTGCCGGTGTGGATGTCGAGATCAAGCTCTGAAGTTTTGTTGTAATGGGCACCTCTCAACGAATGTGCCTTTAAGGATAGAAAACCATGCGGTCAGGTGTTATCGCACAGAAGGTCGGTATGACCCGCGTCTTTACAGACGCCGGTGAGCACGTCCCTGTGACTGTTCTGAAGCTCGATGGCTGTCAAGTTATCGCGCATCGGACGCAAGACAAGAACGGCTATACGGCCGTGCAGCTCGGCATTGGCCGGGCCAAGGTCAAGAATGTGTCGCGTGCAGAACGCGCTCGTTTTGCCATAGCCAAAGTTGAACCGAAAATGCAGATTGCTGAATTCCGCGTGCCGGAAGACAAGCTCCTGCCGGTTGGTGCCGAAATCACGGCGGACCACTTTGTTGTGGGCCAGTTTGTTGATGTCAGCGGCACAACAATCGGTAAGGGATTTGCCGGTCCGATGAAGCGCTGGAACTTCGGTGGCTTGCGTGCCACTCACGGTGTTTCGGTTTCTCACCGTTCGCATGGTTCTACCGGTGGTCGTCAGGACCCGGGCAAGACCTTTAAGAATAAGAAAATGGCCGGTCATCTCGGTTGCGAGCGCGTCACGACGCAGAACCTGCGTGTGGTGCAGCTTGATGTCGAGCGTGGTCTCGTGCTGGTTGAAGGTGCTGTGCCGGGTTCGGCTGGCGGCTGGATTTATTTGCGCGATGCCGTGAAGAAAGATTTGCCCAAGGATGCGCCGCAGCCCGGCAAGTTCCGTGTGGCTGCTGAAGTAGTGAAGGAGGGCGAGTGATGAAGATTGACGTCTCGTCCCTCGATGGGAAGAATGTGGGCTCGCTTGAGCTGAACGATGCCATTTTTGGCCTCGACCCACGTCAGGATCTAATTGCGCGTATGGTGCGTTACCAGCTGGCCAAGCGTCAGGCTGGAACACATCAGACACAGGGCCGCGCCGATGTTTGGCGCACCGGCAAGAAGATGTTCAAGCAGAAGGGTACAGGTTCTGCCCGTCACGGCTCAGCCCGTGCGCCGCAGTTCCGTGGCGGTGGCCGTGCCTTTGGTCCGGTCTCCCGTTCCCACGCTCACAACCTGCCCAAGGCTGTCCGTGCCCTGGCCCTGAAACACGCTCTCTCGGCCAAGGTTAAGGCTGGCGAGCTGATCATTCTGGCCGATACACATGCCGCTGAAGCCAAGACCAAGGTTGTTCTCGGTCATCTGGCGAACCTCGGCCTCAACAATGCACTGTTTATCGACGGTGCGCAGGTTGATGCAGGCTTCAGCATGGCCGCCCGCAACATTCCATACATCGACGTTCTGCCGGTGCAGGGGATCAATGTTTATGACATCCTTCGTCGCCACAAGCTGGTGCTGACCAAGGCTGCTGTTGAAGCGCTGGAGGCGCGGTTCAAATGAGCAAAGCGCCACGCACATCCCACGACCCGCGTCACTATGACATTATCGTGTCACCCGTGATTACGGAAAAGGCAACAATGGCTTCGGAACACAATCAGGTTGTGTTCAAGGTGCGCAAGGATGCCACCAAACCCCAGATCAAGGCAGCTGTCGAAAAGCTGTTTGATGTCAAGGTCAAGGCTGTGAACACCCTGATCCGCATGGGCAAGACCAAGATTTTCCGCGGCTTCCGCGGTACACAATCGGACGTCAAGAAAGCCGTTGTGACTCTCGCCGAGGGCCACAAGATCGACGTAACGACTGGCCTGTAAGGAACTGGATCAATGGCACTGAAATCATTCAAGCCGATCACGCCCGGACTTCGTCAGCTGGTGATCGTCGACCGCAGTGAGCTCTATAAGGGCAAGCCGGTCAAGACTCTGACCGAGGGGCAAAGCTCCAAGGGCGGACGCAACAACAATGGCCGTGTCACCGTGCGTTTTCGCGGTGGTGGGCACAAGCAGACCTATCGTATCATCGACTTCAAGCGTCGCAAGCTGGATATGCCTGCCGTGGTTGAGCGTTTGGAATATGATCCGAACCGCACAGCCTTCATCGCTCTGATCAAATATACAGACGGTGAGCTGGCTTATATTCTGGCGCCGCAGCGCCTGAGCGTGGGTGACACTGTTGTTGCCGGCGCACAGGTTGACGTGAAGCCCGGCAATGCCATGGCTCTGGCCAATATTCCGGTCGGCAGCATTGTGCACAATGTCGAGATGAAAATCGGTGGCGGCGGAGCTATTGCCCGTTCAGCCGGTTCTTATGCGCAGATCGTTGGCCGTGACCAGGGTTATGTGTCGCTTCGCCTGAATTCAGGCGAGCAGCGCCTGATCCATGGCCAGTGCTTCGCCACCATCGGTGCTGTGTCGAACCCCGACCACATGAACACCAGCCTCGGCAAGGCCGGTCGTAACCGCTGGCTGGGTCGCAAGCCTCATAACCGCGGTGTGACCATGAACCCTGTTGACCATCCGCACGGTGGTGGTGAAGGCCGCACATCGGGTGGCCGTCATCCGGTTTCGCCTTGGGGCAAGCCAACCAAGGGTGCAAAAACCCGCAACAACAAGTCGACAACACGTTTCATCGTTGCGTCGCGTCACGACCGTAAGAAGAAGGGTTAACGAATGTCGCGTTCAGTCTGGAAGGGACCATTCGTTGATGGCTATCTGCTCAAGAAGGCAGATGCGGCCAGCAGCTCGAAGCGGTCGGAAGTTATCAAGATCTGGAGCCGTCGCTCCACGATCCTGCCACAGTTCGTTGGTCTGACCTTCGGCGTCCACAACGGCCATAAGCATGTGCCGGTGCAGGTTTCCGAAGAGATGATCGGTCATAAATTCGGTGAATTCGCCCCGACACGGACCTTCACAGGTCACGTCGCGGACAAGAAGGCGAAGAGGGGCTAAATCATGTCTAAGCCTAAAACGCCCCGTGCGCTCAAGGATAATGAAGCTAAAGCGGTGTTGCGCATGGTGCGCATCAGCCCGCAGAAGCTCAACCTCGTCGCGCAGCTGATCCGCGGTAAGAAGGTCTCTGGTGCTCTTGCTGACCTGCAATTCTCGCGCAAGCGGATTGCTCATGAGGTCAAGAAGACGCTGGAAAGCGCCATTGCCAATGCCGAAAACAACCATAGCCTCGATGTTGACGATCTTGTCGTTGCCGAAGCCTATGTGGGTAAGGCCATGGTTCTCAAGCGCTTCAGCCCCCGTGCCCGTGGCCGCGCCAGCCGCATTGAAAAGCCATTCTCGAACCTGACGATTGTGGTTCGTGAAGTTGTTGCCGCGTCGGCCTAAAGGAGAGACATATGGGACAGAAAGTCAATCCAATCGGTCTGCGCCTCGGCATCAACCGCACTTGGGATTCGCGTTGGTTTGCCAACAAGGCTGAATATGGCCAGCTTCTTCATGAGGACATGAAGATCCGCGAAGTGCTGATGAAGGCACTGAAGCAGGCGGCCATTTCTAAAATCATTATTGAGCGTCCGCACAAGAAGTGCCGCGTCACCATTCACTCGGCCCGTCCGGGTGTGGTGATCGGCAAAAAGGGCGCCGATATTGACAAAATCCGCAAGCTGGTTGCCGGCCTGACCAAGTCGGAAGTGGTCATCAACATTGTTGAAGTCCGCAAGCCTGAAGTGGACGCAACATTGGTTGCTGATTCGATTGCTCAGCAGCTGGAGCGCCGCGTCGCTTTCCGCCGCGCCATGAAGCGTGCGGTGCAGTCCGCCATGCGTCTGGGTGCGGAAGGTATCCGCATCAACTGCTCCGGTCGTCTGGGTGGTGCTGAAATTGCCCGTCTCGAATGGTATCGTGAAGGCCGCGTGCCTCTGCATACACTTCGTGCGGATGTGGACTATGGTGTGGGTACTGCGCATACAGCCTATGGCACATGCGGCATCAAGGTCTGGATCTTCAAGGGCGAAATTCTTGAGCACGACCCGATGGCTCAGGACAAGCGCCAGGCCGAAGCTGACAGCACCGGCGGCAACAACAACCGCCCGCGTCGTGAACGTGAACCCCGTGATGCGGCCTAAGGCCAACGCAACACTTATTAGATAAAGAGTTGAGATCATGTTGCAGCCAAAGCGAACGAAGTTCAGAAAAGCCTTCAAAGGCCGCATCAGCGGTGCTTCGAAGGCTGGTTTTGAACTCAACTTCGGCCAGTTCGGCCTGAAGGCCATGGAACCGGAGCGTATCACCGCCCGTCAGATCGAGGCTGCCCGCCGCGCTCTGACCCGCCATATGAAGCGTGCTGGTCGCGTCTGGATCCGTATTTTTCCAGATGTGCCAGTGTCCAAAAAGCCAACCGAAGTCCGTATGGGTAAGGGTAAGGG
>DAIMHB010000095.1:0-6968 GCA_036723545.1 Beijerinckiaceae bacterium | reverse complement strand
GCCAGCATATTGGGTCATGCCGACAATGCGCAAAGCCTCGGTCACGCGCTCCTTTATCAGAGATTTGGGCGCTTTGCGGGCATTGAGGCCAAAAGCGACATTATCCTCAACCCGCATATGCGGAAAAAGCGCATAATTTTGCACCACCATGCCCAGTTGCCGCTCATAGGGCGGCAGGTCGGTCACGTCGGTCTCGCCAATCCAGATACGGCCCTGCTGGGGGCGGGCAAAACCGGCAACCGCGCGCAAAGCCGTGGTCTTGCCTGATCCGGAAGGGCCGATCAGGGCCAGAATCTCGCCTGATTCAATGCTCAATGTCAGCGGCTTGAGAACCACCTGCCCATTATAGGCGACACTGACCTTCTCAAACCGAACGTTGGAACTGACGCTGCGGGTAAGCGCAGCATCAGCCAGATGTGTATCAACGACCTGAAGTGTCGATGATAAGGACATGGATCAGTTTCCGGTGGACTTGCGCCAAGCTGCCGCGTCATCCGTCAGGTTTTTCAAAACATCGGCCCAGTTTGGCGACCAGATGGTGACACATTTCAGGGCTTCGGTCAGCTTTTTGAAATTGGCATCCGCAGGGGTCACATCTTTGCGCACTGGCACGCCAATGGCCACCGATGACACGGTTTCCTGTGCGTCCTTAGACAGCAGGAATTCAATCAGCTTCTTGCCATTGTCCGAGTCCGGCGCACCCGAGACCAGACCCATATAATAGGGCAGGGCGAAGGTTGAGCGCTCGCCGTTCGGGCCCGCGGGGAAGAACACATTGATATTCGGATTTTCAGCCATCTGGGACATGTTCATCTGAAGGTCGCCATTGGCGACATACAGCTCGGATTTGTTGACCAGAGCGGTCAGCTTACCAGTGGAGGCCGATGGGCCGACATTGTTGTCCTGAAGTTTCTTGAAATAGTCGAAAGCCGCATCCTTGCTGCCGAAGGCATGAATCACCTGCAGCATCACGGCTGTGCCGTCACCCGCTTGTCCGGGGGTTGAATACTGGATTTTGTGCTTGAACTTGGGATCAAGCAGGTCTGCATAGGACTTGGGAGCTTCTTTCAACACCGAGGTGTTGTAGATGAAGTTCATATAATTGTTCACGAGCGGCTGATAGCTGTCATCGCCACCTTCGATCATGCTTGCGGCGGCAGGTGTGAACTTCTGCAACAGGCCCTCAGCTTCGGCGCGCTGAATGAAGGGGGGGAGGGTCACCAGAACGTCAGCCTGCGGATTGGCTTTTTCTTTGGCTACGCGCTCAACAACGCCGCCCGAACCGCCTTCGATATACTGAACCTTGATGCCGGTGGCCTTGGTGAACGCCGCAAATTGATTTTCATACCAGCTTCCGGTTCCGTCATGCAGGCCATCTGCGGAATAGATGGTCACGACATCCGAGGCGGCCAATGCGGGGGTGGCAAGGGCTGTGGACGCAAGCAATAGTCCGGCGAGCAACTTATTCATTCGGGCACTCCATTCATTCAGTGGATGACATTGATTTAGGCAGGTTGAATGAAGCTGATATGACACCCGCACAGTTCAGGCTGATATATTCATAGGTTCAGCGGGCAGTTTCGGTCAGAGCTTGGCCAAGAATATCAAAAGCCTGAGTCAGCTCGTCATCCTTTATGGTCAGGGGCGGGCAGAGCGTGAGAATATGGCCGCCGCCAATTTTAAAGCTCAGGCCTTTGGCAAGGCAGGCATAGAGCATATGTTCTGCCACTTCATGGGCGCTCATGGTGCCAAATCCCCGCATTTCAATGCCAAAATAACAGCCGAGGCCGCGAATTCCGGCAATAAGCGGAGATTGGCTGTGCAGCCGCGCCAGATGCGCCATGCCCTGATGGCCAAGGGTTTGCGCGCGGGTGATCAGGCTCTCCTGTTCGATCGTGTCCAGCGTTGCCAAAGCGGCCGCGCAGCCCAACGGGCTTTTTTCATGGGTGTAATGGCCGATGGATGTGTGTCCGGCAGTGTCCAGTTTTTCATCGGCGATGATTGCGGCCATGGGCATGATGCCTCCGCCCAAACCTTTGCCGATCACCAATATATCCGGTGTTGTTTCAGCCTGCTCGCAGACAAACATTGTGCCGGTGCGGGCCAGACAACTGGGGATTTCATCAAAAATCAGAAGGGTGCCATGCCGCGTGCAGGATTCGCGCACCCGCGGCCAGAAGTCGGGCGGTGGCGGTTCAACGGTTGTCCAGCGCATCGGTTCGGCCAGAATGGCCGCAACATCGCCCTGCACGCTCAACAGATAGTCAATATAATCGGCAAAGCGCTCGAAAGGGCGATCCTGCCCGAAAAAGCGGGCGGCAAGGTGGAGGGGCGGCAAATGTTCGGCACCCGCCATCATCGGGCCCATATTCTGCCGGAACAAGGCTTCGCCTCCGACAGAAATGGTGTCGAGATTGGCGCCGTGAAACGAATCCCACATGGACAGGGTTTTGTGGCGGCCCGTGGTGATGCGCGCCAGTTTCAGCGCCATGCTGACCGCCGCCGCGCCGCTGGGGGCAAATAACACCTTATTTAGTGCGCCGGGGGCCAGTTCGCTCAGGCGACGCGCCAGCGTGATGGCCGTGCGGTTGGTATAGCGGCGCGGACTGAAGGGCAGACGGTCCATTTCAGCCTTTATGGCCGCCACCACATTGGGGTGGCCATGACCGAGCTGATGCACGCTGTTGCCATGAAAATCGAGAATACGGCGGCCTTCAAGGTCGATGAGATAGGCCCCCTCGGCACCCTCAATCACATCCAAACAGGGCGTTGACAGCGATTGATGCAGAAAATAGCGCTCATCCGCGTCCAGCCAGTCGCGGGTTTGCGTATTGAGCTGCGACCGCCATGTAGCGCGCAAAGGCGAGAGATTGATATCGCCTTCGCTGGTGTCGGGCTGGTTTGCTGCGGGCATTATGGCCGCTCGCCGCGGGCAATGCGTCCTTCAATATGCGCGATCACGGGCATGAGATCCGCAACGGAGTCGATAACATAATGAGCGCCGGCCTTGAGGAGCTGTTGTTCGGCCTCGGCTTTGCGCCGCGCAAATTCCGCGCCGGACAAAGCCCGGGTCTCGTTGAGGGAAAGTCCGAAACAATTACCGCTGACCGAAACCCCGACGCTCCAGGCGCCGCCATTCAGCCCTTCCTCAATACCCACCACAGTGTCATCGACCTTGACCACATGCCATGCTGGCCAGACCCCAAGATCAAGCATATTTTTATACAGCATGAGGGGCGTTGGCCGGCCCTGAGCCGTGTCGCCCGTGCACACCAGAGAGTCGGGTGCATAGCCCTGCTGTGCGGCAACAGGCAGAAGTTTTTCCATGATTTCGCGGGTATAACCGGTGGATGACCCGATTTTTATGCCCTTTGACCGGAGTTGCGCCACAACTGCGGCTGCGCCTTCGATCAACTCGGCATAGTTGGTGATGATTTCAAGATTTTTAGGCACAAACACAGCATAAACCGCATCAATATCCGCCTCGCTCGGTGCATGGCCATGCGTATCTGTCCAGGCCTGCGCAATGCGGGGCATAGCCATAAGCGTGGCAATATGCGGTCTTTTGGCCATGCCCATGGGTATGCGGGCTTCATCAATGCTGATTTTAACCCCGAACTGCGCGAAGGTTTCCACAAAAACGCCCATGGGGGCGAGAGAGCCGTGGTCGATCATGGTGCCGGCCCAGTCAAAAATAACCGCCTGTATCGTGCTCATCATATGCTCCTTTTAGCCGAACAGGTCGGCGATAACCTCTTCGGCAATGGCAAAGGATGTGCTTGCGCCTGTGCCGCTGGTGATGAGAACAATGCGCAAAGCGTCCGAAGGCTTATCCACCAGCATCAGCCGGTCCTTGGCGGAAGCATAGGTGCCGGTCCAGCGCTCGGCCACATGCGGCAATTTACCGGCAAACACATGGCTATATTCGTCGAGGATAAGATCATCGACATGGGTGGGGGCAAAGGGATCGGGTGTGGTGGCATAATGGTGCGAGTCGCCCACAACAAGCGAATTATCCGCACCGCGAACAACAATCAGATGCACACCATTGGCCAGATGCTCGCCTTGCTCGGTGTGCAAGGTTTTGGCAAGCTGCTGTGCGCTGGGCAGTTCGGCATAGCCCAGATAGCGCACCATGCCCAGATCCGACATAATCACCGGCAGACGCGGATCGAAACTTTCCGGCACCAGCCGCAGCATATGCAGCTTGCAGCGGGTCAGCCCATAAGCGGCGATACGGTCGGGGTGCAATGTGTAGAAATCATCCCCGGGACAGACAATAACCGTTTCGGCAGCAACAGGGCCGCGGCTTGTGTCGAGTTTGGGCGGGGCCGCGCTGTGCACAACCGTTTCGCGCAGAAAGGTCACGCCATAATGTTCGGCCAGATAGGCGGCCAGACGCGGAATGGCCTCGCGCGACTCAACCCTGATCTCATGCGGACTATAGAGTGCCGCCGAGAAATCCGAGCTGCGCAATCCCTGACCAAAAGCATCGATGTCGCCGGGCGCGATCAGTTTGCACGCTGTGCCCATATCGGTTTCGAGAAATTCCTCCAGAACATGGCGTGCCTCTTTGCGGCGGGCGATGGTGAGCAGGCCGCACTGCAGCACAGGAATATGCGCTGCCGCAGCCATTTCCGCCCATATATCGCGCGAGCGCATGGCGCGCTGCCAGCATGCGCCGTTTTGCTGGCCGGTGATGGTGATAAAGCCGAAATTGCGCACTGAGGCCCCATTGGCCTGGGCATCGCGGTCAATGACAATGACAGACTTGCCACGCCGTGCCGCAGCCAGAGCATGAGCAAGGCCGCAAATTCCCGCACCGACAACTGCGACGTCAAATGAATTCTGATTGATTGTCATCACTCACCCATTAGAAAGCCTCAGAGTGTTAAGCACCAAGAATGAAGCTTTCGTGACATGAGCATTGTGGTCTCAGGCTTTGAAGGGGCGGTATGAGCTGCCGCTTGCAGGTGTACATATGCTCATTTCGCTGCCGTCGTTCCTCATATTCATTTTGCAAGGTCGCACGGATTGGCTGATCAATGGCTTGAAGCCTTGAAATCTGTGCCGAATGGTTTTTACATCGACATTGGTATATTGATTTCCCTTATCCACTGATCGGGGCTATTCCATTCATTATGGCTATGCTGTGCCATGATTTGCCGGTATTGCGGGCAATCATGGATCATTGGGCATATGCGCCAGCTGTTTTTATGGCCGCCCGCATCATCAAAAGTGCTCATGTGTTACACAAAAGCCCCGCCTTAAACGGGGCTTTTGTTGTTTTAAGGCTTTTGAAATGTCCATTTTCCGATAAGCACCAGCAGCGAGCCCACACCAAGAATATAAAGCCAGAAGAACAGGCCGACATCGATGAGGCCGCCCGGTGGCGGTGCGGCGGGCAATGCGTTGCGTGCCCCCGGAATAACGAAGAGCAGGGCCGCGATCCATGACATCATCACGAATTCGGCCTTGCGGCCACGAACAATCACTTGAAAGGCCACATTGACCGCACTCAGCACGACCAGTGTCAGAGATACCATCGACAAGGTGGCGCCCATGATGACTTCCATCGAGCGGGCGATGTAAAAATTGGCATCAAGGGCCGTATGTTCATCATTCGGCACACCGTCGCCATAAATGGAAAAGCCATGCACCGAGGCATCAAAACTCAGCGCCACGATGGGTGTGGTTGAACCCGGGGCTTTGGCTTTGATGTCGAAGTCGCCGCCATGCACATCAAAAGGATATTGCAGCGTATCCCCGAATTCGATCGGAACCTCGACATTCCATGGCAGAGGATATCCGCCCTTATGGAATGTTTCCTTGAAGGCCGACGACCCTGTGTCAATCTCAACCTCTATGTCCTCGGTCAGTTTACCCTTGGAGGCGTAGCGACCATCTGCAAGATTGGGCCGGATTGTCATTTTCATGACATTTCGGGCAAGATCCACGTTCAGAAATTCGGCATCTATTTTAATGGCGTCCTGCGGAACGTCCTTTAAGGTCAAAACCGGATGGCCCTCATGCAAATACATGGACACAACCGATGTATAGGCCACAATAAAAATCAGGATCAGGCCGCCAATCCAGAGTTTGACTTGCCCCGAAAGTTTGGGGCGCGGAGTGTGATCAATGGTCATATTGAAATTCTCTCTATTCAAAAGGCTGCAGCTTAATGTTTTAAAAATTCTAATCAATAAAACCAGAGTGTTAGAGTCTGTTGCCTTGAGACGGAAACGTCTCCCTCTCCCCATTAAAATGGGGAGAGGGTGGGGTGAGGGGCATTTTTATGATTTATGCCCCTCATCCTGTCCTTCTCCCCGTTATCCTTCGAGACGGCCTGCGGCCTCCTCAGGATAACGGGGAGAAGGAACGCTCACAGTGTGTTTCCACCTAAAAGCAACATGCTTTAGGGCTTCAGACGATACGGATCAATTCTACATTCTGTAAGCCTGCAAGATATCCACATTGCATTTGGAGTGTTGTCGTATGACAAACCTACCCGCACACCCGTGTGTTTCTATTCATAAAGGTGAAGGGATGACGCAGAACTTGGTGACAGCTTTGCGGGACTGTCCGTTTTTAAAATAGAGATCACGTCTCAGATCATAAATCATGAAAAGCCAGACTGAACTGCGCAACCGGCCTGCTCAATCTGGTCTCACATCAGGTGAAGCTCATCATTCCGGTTCTATCCAGATTTTAAAATGATCCTGCAAATAGCGGATACAATATATATTTGCATCCGTTCGGCCATATCCCTTTTCAATATGGGTGAACAGCGGTTCCGTTTCCGAGGCCTCCCGCAGAGAGGCTGGCGCATATCCAAGATGGTTCAGCCATATTTTCGTGCCGGCATATTCCAGCATTCCGGAGAGCCAAACATCATCCACTGTCCAGAGAATATCGGGAATCGACCAGGCCTGTTCTGGCAGATGCACAGGCGGAATGCACACGCCGCG
>DAIMHB010000094.1:0-6994 GCA_036723545.1 Beijerinckiaceae bacterium | reverse complement strand
ATCCGTGCCTGCATGGCGCGACAGATAGGCCTACTCGCAGGTAAAGGCTAAAATCGGCGCCAGCCAGATGGTGACGCGGATAAAAATCGCGTCAATCACGCTCAGCGCTGCCTTGCGCGTGACGCTGGACAGCGGGTCGCAATAGAGCGCGTCCTTGCGGATATCGAAATAGAACGCTGAAAGCTCGGTGTTCATGAAATTCGAGAGTCTGGCCACCACCTGCTTATAGTCAAAGCTGGCATAGGCGGCGCGAATATCGCCGTCCAGCTCAGCCAGGCGGTGCAGCATCAGGCGTTCCAGTTCGGGCATCTGCGCGAAAGGAACCGTCTCGGCCGCATCAAAATGCGCCAATGTGCCCAGCATCCAGCGGATCGTGTTGCGCATTTTGCGATAGGATTCGACAAAGTTTTTCAGAATTTCCGTGCCGATCCGCAGATCGTCCGAATAATCCGACGCACAAACCCAGAGGCGCAGAATATCCGCCCCCGCATCGGCCATCACCTTTTGCGGCGCGGTCACATTGCCCTGAGATTTGGACATTTTCTGCCCCTTCTCATCCAGCACAAAGCCGTGGGTGAGCACAATGTCAAAAGGCGCGCGCCCGCGTGTGCCCGAACTCTCCAAAAGCGAGGAGTGGAACCAGCCGCGATGCTGGTCGGAGCCTTCCAGATACATCACCTCGTCTTGGCCGCCATCCACCTTGCGGTGAATGCCGCTCAGGCCCGGAAAATGCACCGCATCATCCAGCACATAAGAATGGGTGGAGCCGGAATCGAACCACACGTCCAGCACATCGGACACTTTTTCATAATCGGCGGAGTTATAATCGGGGCTTAAAAAGCGCTCTGCCGCATTGGCGTTAAACCATGCGTCGGCACCCTCCGCCTCAAAAGCGCTGGCAATGCGGGCATTGACCTTGGCATCCACCAATACGTCATGCGTGCCTTTTTTGACAAAAACGGCAATGGGCACACCCCATGCGCGCTGGCGCGACACCACCCAGTCGGGCCGGTTGGCAATCATGCCATTGATGCGGTTTTCGCCAGATTCAGGCACCCATTGCGTTTGCTTGATGGAATTCAGCGCCACATCGCGCAGGGTTGCGCCATTGTGGCCCTCACGCTCACCCTCACCCTTGCCCTCTCCCAAGGGGAGAAGGTGAGAGGAGGAGCTTTCTCCCGAGGGAAAAGCACCTGCACGAATCCCCTCTCCCTCCGGGAGAGGGTTAGGGTGAGGGCATGTAAAAGCCTTATCCATAGCAATGAACCATTGCGGTGTATTGCGGAAAATCACCGGCTTTTTCGAGCGCCATGAATGCGGATATTGATGTTTCAGGCGCCCGCGCGCAATCAGATTGCCGGCGGCCACCAACGCCGCCATCACAGCCTCATTGGCGTCGCCCTTCGAGCCATCGCTTTTGAGCACACGCTTGCCCTCAAAACCCGGCGCGTCCTTGGTGTAAATGGAATCAGCGTCAATGGTATAGGGAATGCGGGTGTCGATTTTGCGCTCGGCCAGCATTTTGCCGCTTGACATCCAGATGTCAAAGTCATCGCGGCCATGGCCCGGCGCGGTGTGAACAAAGCCGGTGCCAGCATCATCGGTGACGTGATCACCATCGAGCAGGGGCACGGGGAAGGAATAGAACGGGTCAAAAGTGGCGAGCGGGTGTGCGCAGACGAGTTCATCTAGTCGCAGACCTTCAAATGTTGCAAGTATTTTCATATCTTGCACATCAACAGCATTTGCAAAGTGATTAAGAAGGGATTTCGCCACGATAAATCGTTTTGTGCCGTGCCAAAAAATATTATCCCTTTTCCTCTTCAATATTCTATTTTGTTCTTCGACATATTTTTCTAACGTTATGCCTGATTGAATAGCCGCTTCTTTTTCCTCCGTTGTCAAAGTTTGCGGAGTGAGCGGTAAATCTCGCTTATCAGGTTGCCGAGTGGCCTCAATTAGCAAGTAATCTAATTTATGATTAAATGCGATTGCGCGGTTTCCCGGTATTGTCCAAGGAGTAGTCGTCCAGATGACAACCTCAGCCTGAAGAAAGCTATTCACCAGTAATGCTTCTTTAACTAAAGGCATCCCAAGTTCGGATGGAACAGCAGTTCCATCGTTAGCATATGCTTCCCAATCGCCGCTAAAATTCTTTCTAATTGGATAATGTTTAACTTTAGACACCGGAAACGCCACAAACACCGTGTCAGAAGTGTGGTCCTCATATTCCACTTCGGCCTCGGCCAGCGCGGTTTTTTCCACCACGCTCCACATCACCGGCTTGGAGCCGCGATAAAGCAGGCCGTTTTCGGCAAATTTCATGATCTCGCGGGCGATCTGCGCCTCTGCCGCATAGGTCATGGTTAAATAAGGGTGATCCCAGTCGCCGGTGATGCCGAGGCGTTTAAATTCCTCGCGCTGCACATCCACCCATTTTTGCGCAAAGGCGCGGCACTGGCGGCGAAATTCCACCACATCCACGTCATCCTTGTTGAGGCCCTTGGCGCGGTATTCCTCCTCGATTTTCCATTCAATCGGCAAGCCGTGGCAGTCCCAGCCCGGCACATAATTGGAATCCCTGCCCATCATCTGCTGCGAGCGGGTGACAACATCCTTCAGGATTTTATTTAAGGCATGGCCGATGTGAATATTGCCATTGGCATAGGGCGGGCCGTCATGCAGTACAAATTTTGTGCGGCCCTTGGCCTGCGCCCGCAGCCTGTCATAAAGACCGATTTTGGCCCAGCGCTCCAGAATTTCCGGCTCTTTTTTCGGCAATCCGGCCCGCATTGGAAAATCAGTGACAGGCAAAAACAGCGACGGTGCGTAATCTTTTGGTTCGGTCATCTCGGATGGGTCTCGGCAAAAAGGGTGCAGGCAAAAACGCTGGCATTACAGCCCGTGTCTCGCATAGCCGATTTATGCGGGAAGTGCCAAGTTTATTGAAAATTTTTTATGCATAATTTAGGGCCTGACGTATAAAAAATCTGCAAAAACAAGTGTTCATGCCCCGTGAACAGGCTTGACCAAGGGGCAGAAAAATTCCAGCCTGATAGAGAGGATAATTCTTTATCTTTACTTCAGCCGCATGGGGGCCAGCGGCTGCATGTGCGCAGGCCTGTCACATCACCTGTTTTGCGGGGGCATATCCATGACACCTGAGTCCGGTCACGAAGATGACGTTAAAACACTGCACAGTATGGGCTACGCGCAAGAATTGGCGCGCAGCATGGGCGGATTTTCAAATTTTGCCATTTCCTTTTCAATTATCTGTATTTTAGCAGGCGGGATAACATCATTTCCGGCAGCGCTTTCGGCGGGCGGTGCTTTTTCTGTGGTGATCGGCTGGATTGTCGGCGGCGTTTTTGCGCTGGTGGTGGCAAGCTCGCTCGGGCAGATTGCCTCGGCCTATCCGACAGCGGGCGGGCTTTATCATTGGTCGTCCATTTTGGGCGGGCGGTTCTGGGGCTGGGCCACGGCCTGGGTCAACCTGCTGGGGCTGATTTTCGTGGTCGCCTCGGTTGATGTCGGCGTTTACACCCTGTTCCGCGACATGCTGGTCGGCGGCGTGCTGGGCGTCGATACAAAAGGCTGGATGCCGCCCGACGGCGCCGTATTCGACATCTATCAAACTTTGGGCGTGACGCTTATTCTCATCACACAGGGGCTGTTCAACCATTTTGGCATTAAGCTCACATCGGTTCTGACAGATTTTTCCGGCTATCTGATTTTTGCTGTGTCGGTATTGCTGATTGTGGCCATGCTGGGCTGGGGTGCCACACATGATGTGTCGCGCATTTTCCAGTTCACCAATAATACCGGTGATCTGGGTGGCGGCTATTATGCTGAAGCGCGTCCGGCACTGGTGGCGTTTCTGGTGGGGCTGCTCTATCCGCTCTATACGATCACCGGCTTTGATGCCTCGGCCCATACATCGGAAGAAACGGTCAATGCGCGTGTGGCCGTGCCCAGAGGCATGATTCATTCGGTGTTCTGGTCACTGGCTTTTGGTCTGGTGATGGTGATTTCATTTGTCATGGCCATTCCGGATCTTGCAGCTGCGGCCAAGGACGGCGCGAACAGCTGGTTCAATCTGTTTAACAATCTGCCGCTTCCCTCCGGCTTTCGCATATTTTTGGCGGTTGGTATTGTTCTGTCCAATTATTTATGCGCGCTGGCCTGTGTCACATCGACATCACGCATGATTTTCGCTTTTGCCCGTGATGAGGGGTTGCCGGGTTCAGCACTTTTAAAGGCGGTCAGTCCGGCCCATCGCACCCCTGTTGCGGCCATCTGGACGACTGTTGTGCTGGCGGTTGCGGCCACGCTCTATTCGCCCGCCTTTGCCGCTCTGGCCGCCGGATGTGCGCTGTTCCTGTATATTTCTTACGCTATGCCGGTGGCCGCAGGCCTGCTGGCCGAGGGCAAGAGCTGGACAGTGTATGGGCCTTACCGCCTCAATGGCACGGTTTCAAAACTTTTTGCCGTGATCACCATTTTTGGCGTTGCCGTGCTTGGCTATGCTGGCATTCAGCCGCCCAACGATATTGTCATCAATTATGCGCTGGGGCTGGTGATTGTGCTGGCGGTGGCATGGTTCGGTCTTGAGCGCCGCCGCTTCAAAGGCCCGCCCATTGGCGATGAAATTGCCCGTCGCCAGAGTGCGATTGCGCAGGCTGAAAAAGAGCTGGGTGCTTTGACCTGAGTGCGGCATATTTACGCCATAAGCATCAGGGGCGGATATTCCGCCCCTTATTTTATGACAAAGACTTTGAAAGGCGTGCCGGACACCGGCACCTCGCTCAGCCAAGACGGAACATCTCCGGCATAAAGATGCGCGGCAAGGCTGGCTTTATCCTTGGCATAGCCTTTGAATTCATAGGCGGGCGGGCAATAGGCTAGATAGGTGGAGCCGCTCTCCCGCACAAAGGTTTCGGCCTTTTCCGGTGTGGACTCCCAGGTCTGGATCAGCAGGGACAGACCACGGTTGTCGCGGTGATAGGGGCCGGAAACCACACTGTGATCGGTAAAGGCGAGCAGATTCGGGCCGCTGTCGATCAGGCTCAAAATCAGCCCTTTGGGCAGGGTTTTAAAAGCCTGAAAGGCCGATGCACTAAAACAGCTCTCGCTCTTGCCGGGAATGGCGCTGGGTGGCGCGGCACTGGCGGGCAGCACAAATGTCCATAATGTATTGAGAAACGGCAGAATAACCACCAGCGGCGCGAGCTTCACCCACCGCCCGCTGCGGCTTTTCGACCAGCTCAGGCTTGTGGATATGGCCCAGACGGCACCCAGAATGAAGATGGGAGTGGCCAACAGCGCAACCCGTATCTGCCACAGACTGCCGATAAGGCCCATGACGCCAAAGGCCGCAACACTCGCCCAGACAATGCGGCGCTTGCCGGTTTCACGCCACACCGCCAGCAGCATG
The DNA here is from genome assembly GCA_036723545.1 of Beijerinckiaceae bacterium. Lineage (GTDB taxonomy): Bacteria > Pseudomonadota > Alphaproteobacteria > Rhizobiales > Beijerinckiaceae > JANXSV01. Next base: position 1,560 of record DAIMHB010000094.1, on the reverse strand, counting down.
GCGATTATGGACATCGCCATAGATATGGACATGGGCACATAGGTTCCGGGCTCATTAAAATTCAGCTGCCAGAGGGATTGCCCCTCGGCAACATTGCTGAGCCATTCTTTACGCACCAAGGGCGCCACCTCAAACAAGGGATCGCGCAGAAAATCCGGAAAAATCCACACAATCATCAGGGCGCTTACCCCGCCGCACAGGGCCAGCGCCGCAAGGCGCGATTGCACATGATGCAACCTTGCGCCCAAGCGGGCAAACAGGATCAGGCCCAGCCCGCCAATCCAGGCCGCGCCGACATGAGCCAGCGAAAAGGCGTCATAGGTCAGATGCAGGTACTGTTCGGGCCGGATCGTGGCCACACCAACACCCGCAGCGGCAAAAGCGAAACTCACGGCAAAGGCCGTAAGTTTACGGGCAAATGCGGCGCCGATCCAGGCACAATTCAGGCTAAACAGGGCAATCATCACCCCGACAAAGGGTAAAGTCTCCAGCGAAATCTGCAATGACAGGGCCGCGAGGCCTCCCGCGCCGACCGCGCTGCGCAAGCTGCTGCCCCCGATACTGTCGAGTGTGAGGCTGACCATAGCGATAAGCAAAACCGCCTGTATGCCATGATGCGATATGGCCCCCGGCGCAAAAAAACAAATGGCTGTTGAAAGCGCGGTCAGGAGAGCGGCAAACAGGGCTGAATCCGCACCCGCATAACGTCTGGATATGCGGATCATCACCACAAGAACAAGGGTGAACATGGCGGCTGGTACAAACAGGCGCATCAGCCGCTCGGCGGTTTCGCCATCCGTAAACAGATGAAAAGCCCGCACACATAAGGCCAGAGCCGCATCATAAAGCCGCGACCAGTGCATGGCCACGCCGACGGGCGGGTCCATACGGGTTACGGTCATGTCAAACCAGCCCTGACCGGCCATCCAGTTACGCATTTCAACAAGCTGCATGGCATCGTCCGTGTCCGCAAACTGGCCACTCGTCCACACATCCCGCAGGTTCGAATAATATAACTTCACCCAGAACATCATGGCCAGCACATAAACCAGCCAGGGCGAAACCGGCTTTTGCGGGTCAGACAGAGATTTAAATGCGGGCGGTGGTTTTATAGCGAACCATACTTGGACATTTTGTACCACGGACTTCGGGAAAGAAGATAATGACATCTACACATGTCCGTCTGTGTTGTTCTGAATAGAAATTTTATTCTATGTGTGATCTATCCCGCATAAGTCTTTAAAAAATAGATAAATATTATTTTGATTTAATTTGTGATAAAATATTTCTTAAAAGTATAGCCCTTAATGATTTTGATCACTGAGCAGTTGCTGCACGCGCGCGGCGGTCAAATCGGCAAGGCATTCATTAAATAATGTGGGAACAATGGTTCCACCCTTAAAATCCCTGATCTGATAGGCACATTCGGCATCCCGATACGCAATCCAGGCCCGTTCCGCCGCAATCAGCTCACTTGATTTTTCAAGTTTTGAATAGACACTGCCCAGCTTTTGATCTTCAGCCTTGAAATGCGCGCCAGCACATTGGTTCATTTCACTC
>DAIMHB010000093.1:0-6999 GCA_036723545.1 Beijerinckiaceae bacterium | reverse complement strand
CTTATGAAGAATATAAGGGTGAAATTGCCGGTCGCCGCAACGGCGTGCTTCTCTCCAATGGTTCGGGCGAGTCGGTGTCCTATGCCATGTGGAAGCTGGAAGATCGCGGCCCGATGATGATTGATCCGGGTGTCAAGGTCTATGAAGGCATGATTATCGGCGAGCATACCCGCGAGAATGATCTGGAAGTGAATGTGCTCAAGGGCAAGCAGCTCACCAATATCCGCGCCGCCGGCAAGGATGAGGCCGTGCGCCTCACCCCGCCGATCCGCATGACGTTGGAAAAGGCCTTGTCCTACATTCAGGATGACGAGCTGGTGGAAGTGACCCCCAAAAGCATCCGCCTGCGCAAGATTTATCTTGATTCAAACGACCGCAAGCGCTTTGGCCGGGCCAAAGAAGCGCTGGGGGCGTGATCTTTCGGGTTTTGAATATATTCCCATGTTGATGAGGGAAAGCAGAACACCTGCTTTCCCTCGCTTTTTATGCGCGGTCTGACGTATAATAGCGGCAACGAATCAATCGCTTCACCCCTTTTTTGATGGTTTGGAACACAAGACCCCATGGCCGACACTTTGCCTGAACATGACTTACCCGATCCGAATGCCAATGCTTATGGTGCGGATTCGATCAAGGTGCTCAAAGGGTTGGATGCGGTGCGCAAACGCCCCGGCATGTATATCGGCGACACGGACGACGGCTCCGGCCTGCACCATATGATTTATGAGGTGGTGGACAATGCCATTGACGAAGCGCTGGCCGGCCATGCGGATATTGTCACGGTCACGCTGAATGCCGATGGCTCTGTCACGGTCACCGACAATGGCCGTGGCATTCCCACCGGTATGCACGAGGAGGGTGTGTCTGCGGCTGAGGTCATCATGACGCAGCTTCACGCGGGCGGCAAATTTGACCAGAATTCCTATAAGGTTTCCGGTGGTTTGCACGGCGTGGGTGTGTCTGTGGTCAATGCCTTGTCCACCTCGCTGGTGCTGCGTATCTGGCGCGATGAAAAAGAGCATGAAATTCACTTCTCGCATGGCGATGCGGTATCGCCGCTGAAAATTCTCGGCCCGGCACCGCTGGTCAATGGCAAGCCCAAACGCGGCACCGAGGTGACCTTCACGCCCTCGCGTGAAACCTTCACCAATGTCGATTTCGACTATAAAACCATTGAACATCGCCTGCGCGAACTGGCCTTTCTGAATTCCGGCGTGCGGGTGGTGCTGACCGACGCGCGCCATTCCGAGATCAAGCGCGAGGAGCTGTATTACGAGGGCGGGCTTGAGGCCTTTGTGCGCTATCTCGACCGCGCCAAATCGCCGCTGATTGCCAAGCCCATTCTGATGAAGGGCGAGAAGGACGGCATCACGGTCGAGGTGGCGCTGTGGTGGAATGATTCTTACCACGAAAACGTGCTGCCCTTCACCAATAATATCCCGCAGCGGGATGGCGGCACCCATATGGCCGGGTTTCGCGGTGCCCTGACCCGTCAGGTGGTGGGCTATGGTGACAGCTCCGGCCTCACCAAAAAAGAGAAGGTGGATATTACCGGCGATGATTGCCGTGAGGGCCTCACCGCTGTGCTCTCCGTCAAAGTGCCGGACCCGAAATTCTCCAGCCAGACCAAAGACAAGCTGGTGTCCTCGGAAGTGCGCCCCGTTGTTGAAAATATTCTCAACGAGACTCTCAGCCGCTGGTTTGAGGAACATCCGGCCGATGCCAAAACCGTTGTTGCCAAGGTGATTGAGGCGGCGGCGGCACGTGAGGCGGCGCGCAAAGCCCGCGAGCTCACCCGTCGCAAGGGCGCGCTGGACATTGCCTCGCTGCCCGGCAAGCTGGCCGATTGTCAGGAGCGTGACCCTTCCAAGGCGGAACTGTTCATCGTCGAGGGCGATTCGGCAGGTGGTTCGGCCAAGCAAGGCCGCAACCGCGAATATCAGGCGGTTTTGCCCTTGCGCGGCAAGATTTTGAATGTGGAGCGCGCCCGATTCGACCGGATGCTGGGCAGTCAGGAAATCGGCACGCTGATCACCGCGCTGGGCACTTCTATTGGCCGTGATGATTTTAATGCTGATAAATTGCGCTATCATAAAATCATCATCATGACCGACGCGGATGTCGATGGTTCGCATATCCGCACATTGCTGCTCACCTTCTTCTTCCGGCAAATGCCGGAACTGATCGAGCGCGGCCATATTTATATCGCCCAGCCGCCGCTCTATAAGGTGAGCAAGGGCAAGTCCGAACAATATGTGAAGGACGAGCGCGGGCTGGAGGATTATTTGCTGCAAAATGGCGCGGAAGGCGCTGTTCTGCGCCTTGGCACCGGCGAGGATCGTGCCGGCATGGACCTGAAAGCGGTGATTGATGAAGCGCGCATGGTGCGCCAGATTTTGGCGCAGCTGCATTCGCGCTATCATCGCGGCGCGGTGGAGCAGGCGGCTGTGGCCGGTGCGCTGAAATCGCCGCTCTTGATGCGGGACGGTGAGGCCGAGGTTCTGGCGCAAGATATTGCCCGCCGTCTCGATGCTTTGTCGGAAGAAACCGAGCGCGGCTGGCAGGCCCGTATTGAAAATGACGGCTATGTGTTCTGGCGCGAGGTGCGCGGGGTGCGTCAAGTCGAGGTGCTGGACGCCAGCCTGCTCGCTTCTGCCGAGGCGCGCCGCCTTGACGAACACGCAGCCTCCTTGCGCGAGATTTACAGCCAGCCCGCTGCCTTTATCCGCAAAGGCCATGCTGTGCAGGCGGCAGGCCCGACCGAACTGATCGAGGCCGTATTGGCCGCCGGGCGCGAGGGCCTGAAAACCCAGCGTTATAAAGGCCTTGGCGAAATGAACCCGGAGCAGCTCTGGGAAACCACGCTCGACCGTAACGTGCGCTCGCTGCTGCAGGTGAAGGTGCGCGAGGTCGATGAGGCGGATGATCTGTTTGTTAAATTAATGGGCGATGTGGTGGAGCCGCGTCGGGAATTTATTCAGTCCAATGCGCTGAGTGTCGCCAATCTGGACGTGTAAGGTTAAGGTGAGGATTGCATATGACCAATAAACTTGAGCAGTTGAAAGCCATGACCGTTGTGGTCGCCGACACAGGGGACATGGCGTCCATCCGCGCTTTTCAGCCCACCGATGCCACCACCAACCCGTCGCTGATTTTGAAAGCGGCGCAAATGCCCGCCTATGCCGCCCTTGTGGATGAGGCGGTGCATTGGGGCAAAAGCACGGGCGCTTCTGTCCAGGCTGTGACCCAGCGTCTCGCCGTGAATTTTGGCACAGAGCTGAGCAAAATTGTGCCGGGCCGTGTTTCAACGGAAGTGGATGCGGATCTGTCCTTCGATACACAGGCCACTGTCAGATGTGCGCAAGAGATTATCGCCGATTATGCCGCCCGCGGTGTTGGCCGTGAGCGCGTGCTGATCAAAATTGCCTCGACATGGGAAGGCATCCGTGCAGCGGAGATTTTGCAGAAGGCGGGCATTGACTGCAACCTGACCCTGCTGTTCAGCCTTGCGCAGGCCGTAGCCTGCGGCGATGCCGGTGTGTTTCTGATCTCGCCCTTTGTTGGCCGCATTCTGGACTGGTATGTCAAAAACGAGGGCAAAACCTATACGGCGGAGGAAGATCCGGGTGTGCTCTCTGTGCGCTCGATTTATGCCTATTACCGCGCGCATGGCATTGAGACTGTGGTGATGGGTGCCTCATTCCGCAATACGGGAGAGATCGAGGCGCTGGCCGGCTGTGACCGCCTGACCATTTCGCCGCAACTGCTCGAAGCGCTGCAAAATGACCATGGCGTGCTGACCCGCCGGCTTGACCCTGTCTCTGCCGCGGCCCATGCGCCTCCTAAGCTGAACATGGATGAAAACACCTTCCGTTTTCTGATGAACGAGGACGCCATGGCGACCGAAAAACTCGCCGAGGGCATTCGTGTTTTCGCCAAGGACCTGCGCACATTGCGCGCGCTGGTGGCGGAGCGGCTTGCCGCTTGAATTTTAAACAGGCAGGGGATTTGCAACGTGACGGATGATCAGTTCACGCCGGTGTCGTCTCCCTTGCCAGTGTCGGCAGCCATTATCTGCCTGAATGAGGCGGCCTGTATCGGCGCCTGCATCGAGAGCCTGCGGGCTGCGGCTGAAATTATCATTGTGGATTCGGGCTCAACCGACCGCACGCTCGACATCATCCGTGATTATGCCAGAACCTATCCGATCCGGCTAGTGCATCAGGACTGGTTGGGTTTTGCCGCACAAAAGCAATGTGCCTGTGATCTGGCCACGCAGCCCTGGGTGCTGAGCATTGATGCCGATGAAAGTCTGGATGCGAATTTGCAGGCCGCTTTGCCGGATTTGCTGAACGCCCCCCCCGATATCACCGGCTGGAAACTGCGCCGCAGCCGTAAATTTTATGGGCCGCAGACCCGCCTGTCGCAATTTGCCCGTCCCGCCAAAATATTCCGCCTCTATCGCAATGGCAGCGCACGCTTTGATATGGCGGATCTGGTGCATGAGGGCTTGCGCACAAAGGGCCGTGTTGAAACCTGCTGGCGCGGGCTTTTGCGGCACGAAGGCGCTTTTCCCGTGGAAAAACAGATGGGCAAAGAGGCTCGCTATGCCTTTCTCAAAGCGCAGCAGCGGATGCACAACGGCAAGAAGCCGAAGCTCCTGCGGCTGATGTTCAGCCCTTTTTACCGGTTTTTGCGCTCATTGCTGCTGGACAGGCTGATTTTATGCGGGCGACAGGGCTGGATTGAGGCGCAGACCGCCGCAGCCTATGCGTTTATGACCGAGGCCATTCATTATCAGATGTGGATGGATGCGCAGAAGCATAAATAAGTATATCCGCATACATCTGAATGTATCACTGCAGTTGATTTGATCTTGTGACTTGGCTAAACTTCACCCTCAAGGGGTTGGAATGTTTATTCGGGTTGCCACAGTCGCTTTTGAAGGTATAGAAGCCCGCCCTGTCGATGTGCAGGTGCAGATTTCCTCCGGCAATGTTGTGTTTGCGCTTGTCGGCCTTGGCGATAAGGCTGTGGCCGAATCAAAAGAGCGGGTGCGTGCCGCGCTCAATGCCTCTGGTCTGGCCATGCCGGCCAAGCGCATCACCGTCAATCTTGCTCCCGCAGACCTGCCCAAAGAGGGCAGCCATTATGATCTGCCCATAGCTTTGGGCATTATGGCGGCCATTGGCGCCATTCCGGCGGATGCCTTGGCGGGGTTTGTCTGCCTTGGCGAACTGGCGCTGGATGGGGCTATCACCCGCGTGGCGGGTGTTCTGCCTGCGGCCATTGCCGCGCATGGGCAGGGACAGGGGTTGATTTGTCCGGCGCAAAACGGGCCGGAGGCTGCCTGGGCCTCGCCGGATCTCGATATTCTTGCGCCCCGTTCGCTGATTCAGCTTGCCAATCACATCAAGGGCACGCAGGTGATGCTGCGGCCCGAGCCGGTGATTCAGGCCGATGCGGCAGGCCGTGCGGATCTGCGCGACATCAAGGGGCAGGAAAGCGCCAAGCGCGCTTTGGAGATTGCGGCGGCGGGCGGGCATAATCTGTTGATGTGCGGGCCGCCGGGGTCGGGCAAGTCCATGCTGGCGGCGCGCTTGCCAGGCATTTTGCCGGCCCTTAACCCACTCGAATTGCTGGAAATATCGATGATTCAATCGGTGGCGGGCGCACTTGCGGGCGGCGCCTTGACCAACCGGCGGCCCTTTCGCGCGCCGCACCATTCCGCCTCCATGGCGGCCTTGGTGGGGGGCGGTGCCAGCGCCAGACCGGGCGAGATTTCACTGGCGCATTGCGGTGTGCTGTTTCTGGATGAATTGCCGGAATTCAACCCTTCGGCGCTGGATTCGCTGCGCCAGCCACTGGAAACCGGCGCGGTTGCCATTGCGCGGGTGCATAATCGTGTCACCTATCCGGCGCGCTTTCAGCTTGTGGCCGCCATGAACCCCTGTCGGTGCGGCCATGCCAATACGCCGGGTTATGCCTGCAAGCGCCAGCCCAATGAGCGCTGTATCGCGCAATATCAGGCGCGCATTTCCGGCCCTCTGCTGGATCGTATTGACCTGCATCTTGATGTGCAGGCGGTGAGCACTGCCGATTTGCTGCTGCCCGCGCCCGTTGAGGGCTCGGCGGAGAGTGCGGCGCGTGTGGCGCGTGCCCGCCGTGTGCAGGATCTGCGCGGTCAGAGGCTGGGATTGGAGAGCGGCAGTGTCAATGCCACCATTGCCGCCGCCATGATGGATGAATGGGTGCAGCTTGACCCCGTTGCCGCAAGTCTGGTCCGCGATGCGGCAGATAAATTGCGCCTGACCGCGCGCGGCTTTCATCGTGTGCTGAAGCTGGCGCGCACCATTGCCGATTTGCAGGGCGAGGGCGCGGTGCTGCGCCCGCATATTGCCGAGGCGCTGGCCTATCGGCCACGGCAGGTGCAATAATTCAGCAGCTTGGTTTTCGGGTGGCCTTTTCAGGCAAAAGGGCTGATGATCGGGGCATAATCAACCCATGGTAATCGCATGACACTGTCTCTTTCATCCCCTTCGCCAACACCGGTTTTAGCCCAGTTTGAACGCCTGAGCGGCGCGCAGAAAGACTATGATTGCGTGCGCCGCGCCTTGGAATTTTTAACGCATCGGTGGCAGAGCCAGCCCGATCTGGCCGCAGTGGCGGCGCATGTGGGCCTGAGTGAAACCCATCTCACCGCCCTGTTCCGGCGCTGGGCCGGCTTAACACCCAAGGCGTTTTTGCAGGCTGTCACGCTCGATCATGCGCGGCGTTTGCTGCAATCCACCTCCGTGCTGGAGACGGCGCTGGAAACCGGCCTGTCCGGCCCGGGCCGTTTGCATGATCTCTTTGTGACACATGAAGCCCTGTCTCCCGGCGAATGGAAAAAGGGTGGTGAGGGACTGACCTTTTCTTATGGCTTTCATGCCTCCCCCTTTGGCGAGGCGTTGATTGTCACGAGCCCGCGCGGGCTGATTGCGATGGGCTGGGTGGATG
>DAIMHB010000092.1:0-7052 GCA_036723545.1 Beijerinckiaceae bacterium | reverse complement strand
TCATCATGGCGCTGCGCCATCCGATATGCGCACTCATCCAGGCCAGTGGGGATGTGGCCAGCAGATTGCCCGCCGCGCCCAGCCCGAGCAGGCCAGAGCAGAACAATGCGAAGCGCTCAGGCCGGTTGGAGCGGCCAAACACATAGATAGCCGCCATATAAATCGCGCTACAGCCAATGCCGATGAGCGCCATGGCCAGATCAAGCCCCTGTTCCGTATCCGCATATGCGAACACAACCGCCCCCGCAACAGCCACAAGCATCAGGCTTGAAACCGTGGAGCGCGGGCCAATCGTATCCAGCGCCCAGCCCACGGGAAATTGCATCACCACAAAGCCTAAAATCCAGAAGGCCTGCATATTGGCCAGAGCCTGCGGGCCGAGGCTGAGGTCATGCGCCAGTTCCGGCGCGATCACAGCCAGAAACGAACGATAGAATTGGCTCAGCACATAGGCGGCCAGAAAGGTCAGAAAGGGTTTCAAATGTGTTTATCCCTGAAAAAGCCTATTTTACACTGCGCGGCTGAATGCTGACCAGATCCCGCGTGTTCAGGCTGGCAAAGGCATCGGCAAGGCGGGCGGCCAGAGATTGCGCGCCGCCGGAGACGGCACCTTCCGGCAGATAAATGCCCACGACCAGATCCGACAAAGCCGGAAAATTATAGTCAGGCGGAATGGGCCGCAATTTGCCAGACGTGATGCGCTTGGCCAGAGCGGTGACCCCAAAGCCCCGCGAGACAGCCGCTTCAATTCCGGCAAGGCTGGGGCTTGTGTAGACAATATCAAAGGAGCGGGCCTCCCTTTGCAGCGCCGAAAGCATATTGCGTCTGTACAGGCAGCCTTCCGGATAGCAGACAATACGCACCGGCTCTTCCGAATCGGCCAGATGGCCATTATGCGGCTCGCCCACCCAGGTCAGCGGTTCCCGCCAGCTCATGAAGGCCCCCTCCGCCGGACTGTCCGGTGTCATGGCCACGACAATGTCATAGAGTCCGGCGCGAAAATCCTTGAGCAGGTTTTGCGACACGTCACATACCACATCAAAACTGACCTGATCATGCTCCTCCGCAAAATTTTCAAGCAGGCCGGGCAGGAAGTGGTCGGCATAATCATTGGGAATGCCGATGCGGATTTTGCCGCGCAGATCGCGCCGCGCCAGTTTCAGCATCATTTCATCATTGAGGTTGAGAATACGGCGGGCATAGCCTGCCACCACTTCTCCCGCCTCGGTCAGCTGGCCATCGCCGCTGTCTTTGTCAAAAAGCTGAACATCAACCAGTTCCTGCAGGCGTTTCATTTGCAGGCTGATTGCGGGTTGCGAGCGCCCCAGCCGTTCGCCCGCGCGTGTATAGCCGCGCAGATCCACAATGGTGATGAAGGTGCGGAGCAAATCCGCAGGAATATTTCTCATGGGTCTTTTCTGTCGCAAAGTGCCAACAGACAGCATGAGATCACGAGAGTGAGCGCCGGGCAAGTGCGCTTTGCCCGGCGTCCGCCTCAGGGGAAAGTCTTTCATAGGTTCAGGCATGAAATCTCCCCTTTCAAGCTCTATCAGGCTTTTATGATATTATGCTCCGGCCCGAACGGGAACTTGGTGATATTCTCGGCGCCATTCTCGCCAATCACCAGAATGTCATGCTCGCGGTAGCCGCCCGCCCCCGGCATTCCTTCCGGAATGGAGACCATGGGTTCCATCGACACCACCATTCCGGGCACCAGCACGGTTTCAATGTCCTCGCGCAGCTCAACGCCCGCCTCGCGGCCATAATAATGGCTCAGCACACCGAAGGAATGGCCATAGCCGAAGGAGCGGAAGCGCAGCAGGCTGTGATTCTGATGGGTTTCCTGACGATAGATTTCGTTGAGCTCGGTGGCGATGTCGCAGCAGCGGGCACCGGGCTTGATCAGTTCCAGACCGCGACGATGCACCTTGCAATTCGCCTCCCAAATTTTGAGATGGGCGTCGCTGGCATGGTCAAGAAACAGGGTGCGCTCCAGTGCGGTGTAATAGCCGGAAATCATCGGGAAGCAGTTGAGCGAAAGAATGTCGCCTTTCTGCACCTTGCGGGATGTTACCGGATTATGCGCGCCATCGGTATTGATGCCGGACTGGAACCAGACCCATGTGTCCATCAGCTCGGAATGCGGATAGGTTTTGGCAATATGGCGCACCATGGCCTGTGTTCCGGCCAGAGCCACTTCATATTCCGGCACATGCTCTTTCAGCGCCGCGACAATGGCCTCACCGCCCAGGTCGGCTGTATGCGCGCCTTCCTTGATCAGGGCGATTTCCTCAGCGGATTTGATGGTGCGCATCCACATTGTGGCTTGGCCAATATCCACAAATTCCACCCCCGGAAACGCATCGGTCAGCAGGCGTTGCAGGTCGAGATTGACATGGTCAAACTCGATGCCGATCCGCTTGCAGCCTTTCAGCTCAAGCTGAAGTGCATGGAAATAATTGTCCTTGCGCCAGTCGGTATAGGTGATGTTGTCGCCAAAGGTGCGGCGGTAGGGCTGGCCCGCGTCAATGCCGGCCGTAACAGAAACCGCCTTGTTCGGGGTGACGATGAAGGCATAGCGGCGGCCAAAATAGCAATAGAGAAAGTCTGAATAATAGCAGATGTTCTGATATGAGGTCAGCAGGGCCGCGTCGAGTTTCATCTCGGCCAGCTTTGTGCGCAGTGCAGTCTGGCGCCGTGTCATTTCGGCAGGGCTGAAGGTGGGCACAACTTTTTCACCATTGTGCATTTTCTGCACGCGCAGCAATTCGGTTGTTTGTGCCGGAATCATGTTCATCAGGTTTGCTCCTCTGTTGAGCCGGATTTAAAATTGCATGAGGCAGGCCCATGGGTGTGAGCAAAAGGTGACAGGCTGCGGCCACGAATGGAAATTTGAATTGGAAATGGTTTCATCACCCGCGCTAATCGGGGGCTTGGGTCTGTCCGCAGCGTGACGTCTCGCGGCACCAAGAGCGCAGAGTGTGATTTTTCTGCCCTGAGCTGTATTTTGAGCTTGGCGGTCTTATTTTTCCGCATAATGATGAATTTAAGGGTACGGACGCTCAAATTTTTGGCAAAGTGCCTTCCGCTTCATTGACAGTTCTTATCAACCCATTGCCAGAATTGATTTCATTTGCATGACAGGTTTGTCTAGCTTTTTGAGAAGGGTTGCAGCCTTTGCAGGGGCAGGGGGGTTATCCGACACATTCGGACCAGATCCAGATTGAAGGTTCAGGGCCATGATGCGGGAGAACAGTCAATGATATTCAGAAAATCGCTACTCACAGGTATTGCCTTTGGTGCTGTTGTTATGGCGTCCGGCATGGCCATGGCGCAAACCACACAGCTTTCGATCATGAGTTTTGGCGGCGCCTATCAGGCCGCGCAGCACAAGGCCATGTTCGAGCCCTATACGGCGGCCAAGGGCATCAAAATTGTCGAGCAGGAATATGGCGGCGAGATTGCCAAGATCAAGGCGATGATTCAGGCCGGAAACACCACGATCGACGTTGTGGATGTGGATGCGCCCACCCTGATTCAGGGCTGTGACGAAGGCATTTATGAAAAGATCGACTGGTCGAAGATCGGCGATAAGTCGGAATGGATTTCGGGCACCACCTCCGAATGCGGCGTGGGTACCATTGTTTATGCCACCACACTGGCCTTTGACGGGGCCAAGCTGGCCAATGGCCCCACCACCATCAAGGATTTGTTCGACACCCAGAAATTTCCCGGCAAGCGTGGTTTGTGGAAAAATCCGGCAACCAATCTCGAATTTGCGCTGATGGCCGATGGTGTGGCACCTGCGGATGTCTATAAGGTGCTGTCCACCAAGGACGGCGTCGATCGTGCCTTCAAAAAGCTGGATACGATCAAGAAAGATGTGGTGTGGTGGGAGTCGGGCGCGCAGGCGCCGCAGCTTCTGGCCTCCGGCGAAGTGACCATGACCACAGCCTGGAATGGCCGCATTGCCAGCGCCAATAAAGAAGGCAAGCAATTTAAAATTGTCTGGGACAGTGAAATTCTCGACTCAAATTTCTGGGCCATTCCCAAGGGGGCCAAAAATGTCGCCGCCTCGACAGATTTTATCAAATTTGCGGTTGAGCCCAAGATTTTGGCGGGCCTGACAAAATATATTTCTTACGGGCCGGTGCGCACCACCGCAGCCCCCTTTGTTGCGCCGGAAGATGCGGCCATTTTGCCCACCAGCCCGGCGAATATGAAAGTTGCCCTCACGCTCGACAATGCGTTCTGGGGTGACAAGGGGGATGAAATCCGCAAGCGGTTCACCACCTGGATTTCTCAGTAAGTGTGAGTTTTGATTGTGATGCTGGAGACGAGCCCGTGAAGACCTTTTCAATATCAAGTTCCGATCGTTCTTCATCGGGCGCAGTCGCCGGCATCACCTCTTCTGCTGCTGTGCGGCAGGATGTGCAGAGCGAGGGGTTCGTCCGGTTTGAGCATGTCAAAAAATCCTATGACGGGCTCAATCTTGTGGTGAAAGACCTCAATTTATCGGTGAAGCGGGGCGAGTTCCTCACCATGCTCGGGCCGTCCGGCTCGGGAAAAACCACAACACTGATGATGCTGGGCGGCTTCGAGCAACCCACGAAGGGCCATATTCTGCTGGACGGCAAGCCTGTTGAGCGCCTTCCGCCGGAGCAGCGCAATATCGGCTTCGTTTTCCAGAATTATGCCTTGTTTCCGCATATGAGCGTGGCCGAAAATGTGGCTTTTCCGCTGCGATATCGCGGGATCAAGGGTGCTGCGGCCAGAGAGCGGGTTGAAAAGGCGCTGAACCGTGTCCAGCTGGGGGCTTTTGGCGGCAGAAAGCCGGGTCAGCTTTCCGGCGGGCAGCAACAGCGCGTGGCGCTGGCGCGCGCGCTGGTGTTCGAGCCGACGCTGGTGCTGATGGACGAACCGCTCGGGGCGCTCGATAAGCAGTTGCGAGAGCATATGCAGGTCGAGATCAAGCATTTGCAGCAATCTCTGGGCATTACCATGGTTTATGTCACACATGACCAGTCGGAAGCTCTGACCATGTCCGACCGCATCGCTGTGTTCAATGATGGCTGCATTCAGCAGCTGGCGGACCCGAAAACCCTGTATAATGCGCCGGAAAACCGCTTTGTTGCCGGTTTTATTGGCGAGAACAATCTGATTCCATGCCGGATGCTGCATAATGCGGCACAATATGCGGTGGCCCGAACGCCCTTTGGCGCGGAACTGGCCGGCATAGCCTCCCGTCCGGCGGTGGCGGGGCAGGACGTCTTTCTCTCTGTCCGGCCTGAAAATCTGGCTCTGGCCGGAGACTCGCAAGGCGGCAACAGATTCACCGGCATGTTGAAAGAGGTGTTCTTTCTGGGCGATCATATCCGCCTGTGTGTGACTGTGCCGGGCGCGGATGATCTTGTGGCCCGCATCTCGCCTAAAATTGCCGCAGATTTCACCATAGGTCAGGCGGTCACGCTGATGTGCCGCGCCGAGGATTGCCGGTTGCTCGTGCCATGACAGATACGTTTCATCCCTCTGTTTCCGTTCCGGAAAAAATCTCCCTGTTTCTTCAGGTGCGCGCGGCTGCCCGCCCTGCGCGCCGCGCTGCCTTTTCGCTGGCGCTGCCCCTGCTGCTGTTTCTGGTGCTCACCTTCATCGTGCCGATTGTGATGCTGCTCACAACGGCGGTGCAAAATCCCGAAGCCATGGCGGTTATTCCCAAAACGCTCGCTGCGCTTGAGTCCTGGGATGGCAAATCCGTTCCGGATGAGCCGGTTTTTGCCGCTCTGGCGGCTGACCTGAAAGTTGCGCAGGAGGCGCGCACGGCAGCCGGGCTTGGCAAAAGGCTGAATTATGAAATTCCCAGAATGCGCAGCCGGATTGTCTCGGCGGCCCGGATGATCGCCGCCGGTGCCGCGCCGCCCTACCGGCCGGCATTTCTTGCCGCTGATCCGGAATGGGGGACGCCCGCGCTCTGGGCGGTGATTCAGCGCAATGGTCATCATTTCACGCCTTATTACATGCTCACCGCCGTGGATATGCAGCAGACGCCGGAGGGCGCTCTGGCGCGTGTCGAGCCGGATCAGGCCATTTTTCTCGGGGTTTTGACCCGCACATTGCTGATTGCGGCTATGGTGACACTGGGCACGCTGGTTCTGGGCTATCCGGTTGCCTATGTGCTGACGATTGCGCCGCCCCATGTGGCGCGCGTGCTGATGCTGCTGGTTTTGCTTCCGCTCTGGACATCCCTGCTGGTGCGCACCACCGCATGGGTGGTGCTGTTGCAGACGGATGGCATTATCAATGATATTTTACTGATGCTGGGCCTGACCAGTCACAAGCTGCAACTGATCTTCACCCGCATCGGCACCGTGGTGGCGATGATCCATATTCAGCTTCCTTTCACCATTCTGCCCATTTACAGCGTCATGCGGGCGATTCCATCCACGCAACTGCGTGCGGCGCGCTCACTGGGTGCGCCGCCTCTGAGCGGGTTCTGGCGCATTTATGCGCCGCAAACCCTGCCGGGGGTGACGGCAGGCTGTCTGATGACCTTCATTCTGTCGCTGGGCTATTATATCACACCGGCGCTGGTGGGCGGCCCTGCCGACCAGATGGTTTCAAATTTCGTCTCTGTCTATATCAACCGTGACCTCAACTGGGGGCAGGCCTCGGCGCTGGGGGCTGTGCTGCTGGTGGCCACACTGGTGATTTATGCTGTGTTTCTGCGCCTTTCCGGCGCCGATAAAATCAAACTCGGGTGAGTGCTATGTGGCTGCCATCTTACGCAACCGGACCTGAAAAATTCACGCGGGGGCTGGTTCTGGCCTTTGCCGGACTTGTTTTATTGTTTCTGATTGCGCCATTGTTTGTGGTGGTGCCGCTGTCCTTTTCGGATGATCCGTTTTTCACCTTTCCTGTGCCGAAATATTCACTGCGCTGGTATTATGATTTTTTTGGCAACGGGCGCTGGATCAGCAGCCTTGTCAATAGCTCGATCACGGCGGTTCTGACGACTGTTTTTGCGACCACGCTGGGCACTCTGGCGGCTGTGGGCC
>DAIMHB010000091.1:0-7139 GCA_036723545.1 Beijerinckiaceae bacterium | reverse complement strand
CCCGCTGAAAACCAGTGCGGCTTGAAGGCATAATCCCATTCAGCCCGCTGCACGAAATATTGCGCCTTGGGAAAATGGCCAAGCGCGCCGGTATGGTCGAGATGCAGGTGCGATTGCAGCACATAGCGCACGTTTTGCGGATCCACACCGACAGAGCGGCACTGATCAACACAATTATCGGCAATATTCATAATCGGATCATAGGCATCCACCACCGCGCCCCAGTGGCCACGCTTGTCAATCGCCGCCTCAATGGCATTACCGCCATCAATGACAACATTGCCCAGCGGATGCTTGATCAGAAACCACGGCACCGGAATTTCAAAATCCGACTCGCCCTGATTCATTTTGATATATTTGAGCTTGGTGCGCAGCGTTCCGGTCTGGAACATATGCAGCTCTATACCCGACGAGGCGCGCTTGCGCCGCTGCGGCTCTGGCGCCGACCGGCTGAGCGACGGGCGAGGCGCCAGAAAGGATGTCTTGGCATTCACAGCCAGCGAACCGGCCTCCACTTCCACCTGCTGTCCCTTGGCGTCAAATTCTACGATCTTCATAGACTTAATCCTGATGTTTCAAGGTCTTGAGGGCAAACGGAGGGCATCAGGTTCGCTCATCGATAATGCGCAGCGCCTCTTTCAGATAAACGGCAAACAGAGGATAGTTTTCCGACATCGGAAAATGGCCAATATCTTCCATCTCAATATAAATTCCCCCCGGAATCTGGCGGGCTGTGTTTTCGGTGGCCTCTGGCGGGGTGAGATAATCATAGGTGCCGGTCATCATGATGACGGGGCAGCGGCGCGTATCAATCTCGCCGAGTTTGGCGCGCAGATCATGGTCTATGGAATAAAAATACAGATCACCTTTGAAGACTTCCGCACCCTGTGTGTAATAATGCCAGGTCAGCCAGCGGTCCATTTCCGGACTTTGCGGCGCCATCAGATCCCAGACACCGCTGGCGCAAACCTGTGCGGCATTGGCATGAGGGTGGCGCCACCAATCCAGAAAGAAGCCGGGCGCATGTTCCGCCGCCTCAACCGGAATCACCGCCTTGAACCGGTCTGGATAATGCAGCGCCAACTGTAAAGCGACATTGCCGCCAAAGGACGAGCCCATGAAAATCGGCTGTTCCAGCTCCAGCGCATCACAGAGCGTGACGATAAATTTCATATAATGGTCAGCGGTGAGAAGATATTCCTCTTTCCACCATTCCTTATTATGCGGCGGGTCAGATTTCCCATGCCGTGCAAGGTCATAGGCAATCACATCATAATTGGCGGTGATGGCTTCGTCTTCAAGCAATCCACGCCACTGATGGTTGTGACAGCCCGCTGTATGCTGGCAGACCAGTGGCTGGCCCGACCCGTTGCGCAGATAGAACACCTTGTATTCATATCCGTCCACGTCAATTGTAACGTATCGACCAATTACCGGCGAATGTTTTGCCATACCGGCCTCCATGTGGCTTCAAAAATGTAAAAATCCGCAAATCAGCGAAAGCACCCGGTCAAACCGGAACACCCACCTTGCGAAGCAGCTCGAACTGAACTGTGAAATTACGCAGATTTTGCATGAGAACGAGGATATTGCCCTCAATCTTCAGATCGCGGCGAAAACTCGCCGACCAGATCCCGTGATACATGGGTGCCGGAACAGGCCGGGCAAATTCACGCCATGTCTGCGGGCTGGCCCGCAGCGCAAAGTCATAGGCATCCATCGGCGCAGGATCAATGTTGACGCGGTAAACCTTGCCATCAATCATCTGAACGATGACCTTCGCGGTTCCCATATCCCACAAATATGTACAGGTAAAATAGCGCGCCATGGCACCGATCGTCTGATCTCGGTCTGAGGCATCACTAAATCTCTGGGCCCAGTCTCTTAGGCTCATTGCCATGCGAGTGTCCTTCCCTACCTGACAACATTATGATCAGCTTGAAACCCATCAAAACATGGGTCAGGTGGTCATTTGCTGTTCTAAGTTTTGTTTATTGTTCAATAGGCTGAACAATATTCCTTTGACAGAACAATAAACAATGCGGTAAAACTCTGTCAAGAAAAATTTGCGGCTCAGACCGCGTATGAGAGGGTGGACATGGAACAAGAGGACACGAAAGCAAAGCTCGTTCCGGCAGTGGAGCGTGCCATCCGCATTCTGGATCTGACCTCGCGCAGCCGCTATCCCAGCCTCTCGGAACTGGCGCGCGAGCTGAACATTGCCAAAAGCTCGCTTCACACTCTGTGCAACACGCTGGTTCAGCTCGAACTGCTGATCCGCAGACCCGACCAGACATTCCAGCTTGGGCCGCATGTGATGCGCTGGGCCAATGCCTTTGCGCAGCAATCGGATGTTGTCACCGAATTCGCCACAATCTGGGATCAGGAAACTGAACTCCCCGGCGCGACGATCACATTGTCGGTTCTGGAAGGGGCAGAGGTGGTCTATATTGCCGCGCGCAATTCCAAGGTCAGTCATTCTCTGATTGATTTTCGTGCCGGAATGCGCCTGCCTGCCGCCTTCACCGCCACGGGCAAGGCCTTTTTAAGTCATATGAACGAGATCGAAGTGCGTCGTCTCTATGCCCATGGTCTGCCACCACCACGCACAGCCTTCAGCACCCAATCCCTGGAGCGCCTGATCGAAGAACTGGAAGAGGTGCGTGGCAACGGCTATTCCTGTGACAATCAGCAGGTGGCGGAGGGTATTGTCTGTTTTGGTGCCTCGGTTCTGAATTCACGCAACCGGCCTATTGCCGGAGTTGCGGTCAGTATGCTTGCCGAAAAGCTCTCCGAAGAGGAAAAAGCGCGGATTATTTCCAATGTGCAACGCATCGCCAAGCGGCTCTCTCACCGTATGGGTGCAGATATCAGCTAGATGTTTGATCGCATTGTCTCGGTGCTTGCGGGGATGGTCAGGCAACCCAAAGAAATCATGATGGCCATGATGACCTATGTGCTGCGCGACACCGCCGCCTGCTATTTCAGGCGCATTGACCCCAGGCATTGCGACCCTTCATGCCCGCAGCTTGAACGGTTAAGGCCAATTATAAGCACGCGCTTGACACCGAAGACCCGCAGAAAGCCAAGGCCGCTTTCATAAAGGCGCTGAACATTTCCACCACGGCATCACAACTTAAAACTGCTCAGAGCAGGCGCATCGTCTCCGCCCTTCCCCTCCTCTTAAAATTTCGCTACAAGGCCTCTTAAACTTAAGGGGAAGAAAAATGTCGCAGGCTGCTGTTCAAACCGCTTTCACCGCGCTGCACGCGCATAAGGCCAGGATTGCGGGCCAGAGCCTGCCCGATATGTTTGCCGCCAACCCCAAGCGCTTTGACCAGTTTCACCTGCGTTTTGACGATTTTTTGTTTGATTATTCCAAGCATCGCATCACGGGCGAAACCATCGAGCTGCTGGTCAATCTGGCCAAAGCCGCCAATGTCGAGGTCAAGCGCGACGCCATGTTTGCCGGCGAGAACATCAATATCACCGAGGGGCGCGCGGTTCTCCACACTGCGCTGCGCAATCTCTCCGGCACGCCGGTCATGGTGGACGGCGTGGATGTGATGCCCGATGTGTTGAATGAGCGCGCCAAATGCGCCGCCTTTGCCGCCAAGGTGCGCAATGGCACCATCAAAGGCTATGGCGGCAAAAAGCTGGTGCATATTGTCAATATCGGCATTGGCGGCTCGGATTTAGGCCCCGCCATGGTGTGCAAGGCGCTGTCCCCCTTCATTGCCAATGGCCTGCACATGCATTTTGTCGCCAATGTCGATGGCTCTGATATAGCCGACACCTTGAAAGACCTCGACCCCAGCCGCACCTTGTTCATCATTGCCTCAAAAACCTTCACCACACAGGAAACACTGGCCAATGCGCGGGCGGCGCGGGCGTGGATTGTCAAGGCTTTGGGCGAGGAGGCCGTGGGACATCATTTTGCGGCGGTATCGACAAAGCTTGATCTGGTGGCCGCTTTCGGCATCCAGCCGGATCGCGTCTTTGGCTTTTGGGATTGGGTCGGCGGGCGCTATTCGGTATGGTCCAGCATTGGTCTGCCGGTGATGATTGCCATTGGCCCGAAGAAATATGAGGAGTTTCTGCGCGGCGCGGAAGAGGTCGATACGCATTTTCGCACAGAGCCACTGGCCAAAAATGTGCCGGTGCTGATGGCGCTGCTGGGAGTGTGGTATCGCAACTGTTGGGACATGGCGACACAGGCCGTTATTCCCTATGACCAGCGCCTGTCACGTTTTTCGGCCTATTTGCAACAGCTGGATATGGAGAGCAATGGCAAGGCCGTGCAGCTGGACGGCCGCACCGCTGCCCAGGCAACCGCACCCGTGATCTGGGGTGAGCCGGGCACCAATGGCCAGCACGCCTTTTTCCAATGCCTGCATCAGGGCACAGAGGTGGTGCCGGTGGATTTTCTGCTCGCCGCCAAGCCCACCGATGCCGACGCCCATCACCATGACCTGCTGACCGCAAACTGCTTTGCCCAAAGCGAGGCTTTGATGCGCGGGCGCGATATGGATGAGGTGAAAGCCCTGCTCACAGCGCAGGGCATGAGCGCCGAGCAGATCGAAACCCTTGCGCCGCATAAGGTGTTTTCGGGCTCGCGCCCGTCATCCACCCTGCTCTACAGCGCCTTGACGCCGAAAATATTGGGGCGGCTGATCGCGCTTTATGAGCATAAGGTGTTTGTGCAGGGCGTGATCTGGAATATCAACAGCTTCGATCAATGGGGTGTGGAACTGGGCAAGGAACTGGCCAACCGCCTCGCGCCGATTGTTGCGGGCAATGGTGACACATCCGCGCTGGACAGTTCCACCGCAGGGTTGATTGGTGCCATGCGGGCGCTCAGAGGGTAAGGATTTACCCTCTGATTTTGCCGCAAAGGAGAGCGTCTACACGCTCAGTTCGGCAATCAGACCATTGAGAAAGTCCAGCCCGGCCTGCAACTGGCTCAGCTCGATATATTCATCCGGCTGATGCGCCTGATGGATCGAGCCCGGGCCGCACACTACGGCCGGCACACCGGCCTGCTGGAAACGGCCCGCTTCAGTGGCATAGGCCACGGCAATGGTGCTGTTGCGCTTGGCGAGTTTCAGAGCCAGCGTCTCGGCCAGTGAACCCTGATCAGGATTGAGGCCCGGAATTTCAATCTCAATTTCGGTGGAGATGGAGGCTGTTGCCGCATTCTGGCGCAGGCGCGGCAGCATGGCCTCCGCCTGCCGGATGAAGTTATCATAGGCCCAGCGCTGCGGCGCATCAGGCAGGCCGCGGAACTCCCATTGGAAGCTGCATTCCTTCGCCAGAATATTGCGTGCCGTGCCACCCTGAATCAGCCCGACCGAAATGGTGGACATCGCCGGATCAAACCGGCCGGAGGCATCACCAATCAGAGCCAGCTCATCCTGCAATGTATAAAGCTCACCCACCAGTTCACAGGCAAAGGGAATGGCATTGACGCCCAAATCCGGTTTGGCCGAATGCGCCTCAAAACCGGTGACCCGCGTGTGATAGGTGGCAATGCTCTTTTGTGCGTCCGCCACATCCATTGAGGTGGGTTCGCCCACTATAACGGCGGCGGGGCGCGGCAGCGTGATGCCAAAACGGGCAATCACATCCATCGGCCCCAGACAGGTGGTTTCCTCATCATAGGAGAGGAGAATATGAATCGGCCTTTTCAGCCCTGCCCGCTGCATCTGCGGAATCAGCGCCAGCGCCAAGGCACAAAAGCCCTTCATGTCACAGGCGCCGCGGCCATAGACCCGGCCATCCGCCTCCCGCAGGATGAACGGATCGCTCGTCCAGCTCTGGCCCTTGACCGGCACAACATCGGTGTGGCCGGAGAGCACAATGCCGCCATCCGTCTTCGGGCCGATTGTCACAAAAATTGCGGCTTTATCGCCCGAAGTGTTGGGCACTGTGACAAAATCCGCATTCACACTGCGCAGATACGCCTCAACATAATGGATGAGCGGCAGGTTGCTTTTGCTGGTTTCTGTGTCAAACCGCACAAGCTGTGCAAGAATGTCGAGGGCTCTGGCCAGTTGGGTCAATGAATCACTCGCTTGGTAAAGGGGCTGTCGAGAGAGAATGCAGGAATCTCAGCTTCAAATTCCGTGCCATCTTCCAGCACCATGATATAAAATCCGCGCATGATGCCCGAAGGTGTGGGCAGCGGGCAGCCGGATGTATAACGAAAGGACGCTCCCGGCCCCAGCACCGGCTGTTCACCAACCACGCCTGCGCCGCGCACCTCATGGGTCACGCCATTGCCGTCTGTAATGATCCAGTGACGTGACCGCAGCATGACAGTCTCTTCACTCTGGTTGACAATTTCGATTGTATAGGCCCAGAAAAAAGACCCATCCTCCGGCCGCGACTGATCCGCCATAAATTGCGGCAGAACAAGAACGTCGATACCCCGGGTCTGGCAACGATACATGACGGCCTCGTCTTTTTGCACCAGGGTAGTTTCGCTCAAATTTTGCCTTTCGTCGAGATCCGCTTTTACAGAAGGGACAGAATTATCCCAGCTGCGCCAGCGCCTGCGTCAGATCGTCAATCAGATCCTGCGGGTCTTCAAGACCGATCGAGAAGCGCAACATGCCCTGTGTGATGCCCAGTTCCAGCCGCGCCGCCTCGCTCAGACGCTGATGCGTGGTGGTGGAGGGATGCGTGATCAGGCTTTTCGAGTCACCCAGATTATTGGAAATCGCAATAATCTTCAGCGCATTGGCCATTTTAAAGGCTGCGGCCTTGCCGCCCGCCAACTCAAAGGCCACCAGCGTGCCGCCGCCGCTCATCTGCTTTTTCACAATCGCGCGCTGCGGGTGGTCGTCGCGCCCCGGATAGATCACCCGCGAAATTGCGCTCTGTGTGCTCAGAAAATCGGCAATCTTAGCGGCGCCGCCCTGCTGAGCCGGCACGCGCACAGCCAATGTTTCCAAGCCTTTGAGCATCACCCAGGCATTGAACGGCGACATGGACGGGCCGGTCTGGCGCAGAAAATTATGCACATGCGCCTCGATAAAGGCTTCGGAAGCCAGAATAACCCCGCCCAGACAGCGCCCCTGCCAGTCCACATGCTTGGTAGTGGAATAGACCACGCAATCCGCGCCCAGTTTCAGCGG
>DAIMHB010000090.1:0-7159 GCA_036723545.1 Beijerinckiaceae bacterium | reverse complement strand
ACCAGATTCAGGGGGCCATCAAGGATTATGCCCGTGAGGTGCGCGCCCGCACATTTCCCGCACCAGAACATACCTATGCTGTCAAAAAATAATGACTTTAAGTTTCTGCCATCAAGCCAGAAACTTTAACAATGTAATTAAACGTAAATTCATGATTTCATGTGTATTTATTTGAATATTCAAGGATGAAATCAACAATGAGCCCTGCTGACCAAACGAAACCGAAGTTCAATTTCGACAGGGTTTCATTTTCAATCACAGTCTATTGCCTGTTTATTTATATTCATTTTGCATCGAAGCTCGTCGAGCCTATCGTGAATATCGCAAATTGGCGTCTCGAATTTCCCATCATCACGGGTGAGAAAATCATCGGCTTCGACTTTCTGAATTTATGGATGTATGGCGTGGCGGCTCACAATCCGGACCCGGGCCGCTATTATGACTGGACCCTCTACCAGCAGAAGCTGACAGAAGTCACCGGCGGGGTTTTTCATGACAACTGGTCATATCCGCCAAGTATGCTCCTACTCATGGCCCCCTTCGGATGGCTGCCTTACAAAGGCGCATTGCTGCTTTGGGAAGGCCTATCAGCAGGCGTATGGGCAACACAGCTGCGCGGGTTTATGCACAGCCGCATGGCTTTGCTGCTGATCTGTATATCACCGGCATCATTTCTGATCATAGTCTATGGGCAAACGACGTTTCTCACCGCCGCCCTACTGATCGGCATCTTCGGCCTGTTGGAAAAAAGGCCTATATTGGCCGGCATATTGATCGGGTGCCTCACCCTCAAGCCGCAAATCGGTATTTTAATTCCGGTCATGCTGCTGGCCAGCGGTAGGTGGCGGGTCATCGCTGTTGCGTGCCTGACCACAGTGGCGCTGATTGGGCTGACAGCGCTGCTGTTTGGCCATGACATCTGGCAGCAATATTATGAGATCGGTCTGCCGACACAAAGCGAAATAGTGGCACATGCAGACCAGATTTTGTTATCGCAAATGCAAACACCGTTCAGTTTTATGCGGTTGCTGGGTGCGGACCTGCACAATGCTCTGACTGTGCAAGGCCTGTGCAGCCTATGCGCGGCAGCTCTGACCTTTTGGGCGTTTCTTTGCCGCAGACACGCAGAGCCAACCCTGCTGATGGCTCATTTTTGTGTATGCTCTGTTGTTGCCTCGCCCTATCTGCTCTCGCATGACCTGATGCCTCTGACCATTCTTCTGGTTGTGATGGGGTTCAATAACAAACTGGCCAAGGTTGAGATCTGGTTGACCGTGCTGATTTATTTTATGCCGGTGGTCAATCTTTACAATGTCAATTTTTTGCAACTGCCCAGCATTGCGGTGGTTCTGCCGGTTCTGATGCTTGTATTGAGCCTCAAACTTTACCGCCTGCCCGCAGCGCAGCATTTCTCTCTGGAAAAGACCATGCAGCCCGCCGCAGCCTGAAATTTACTGTGTCAGGGGGGTTGCATTCAGCCGCGTCTCCGGCGTAAACAATGCAGTAATGGCTGGGGCGGTTAGCTCAGTTGGTAGAGCATCTCGTTTACACCGAGAATGTCGGCGGTTCGAGACCGTCACCGCCCACCATTCAACTCTCCGCTCATCTGCAATATTTATGACTCCGAAGGCTTCACGGCAGAGACATGGTCATGCAGCATGGACAGGCTGCCCGCAACCACGACAATCACCGCGCCGACAATGGTGTTCCAGCCCAGTCTTTCACCAAACACCACTGTGCCGATCAAAGAGGCATAGACCAGACCAATATAGGTCAAGGGCTGGATCGCCGAGGCTTCGATAAGGTCATAGGCCCGTATCAGGAAATAATGGCTGCTGATGCTGGTGAGACAGGCAAGGCCCATCCAGCCCCAGTCGGCGCGCAGCATCGGCGTCCAATAAAACGGGCCGATCAGCGACATCACCAGCGCGCCCACAGTCCCGGTATAAAAAAAACTTGTGATCGGCAAATCGTCGCGGCTCACACGGCGGGTCAGAATAATATAGACAGCGAAGAGCAAGCATCCGGCCAGCGCCAGTAGCAATTTTGGCTCAAAAACACCGCCATCCGGCCTGAGAATCAACATGACGCCGAAAAGACCGGCCAAAATCGCCAGCCAGCGCCGAGCATCCACCCGTTCTTTCAGCAAGATGATGGACAGCACGGCGACGATAAGCGGGGTTCCGGCAAAGATAGCCTGCGACCGCGCCAGACCGATGTAGCTGAAACATGAAATCGCCACGACCACTTGCACCGCCAGCAAGGTGCCGCGCGCAACCTGCATCCAGAGCAGCTTCGAGCGCATGGGATTGGAAATATTGCGCTTCATCCGCACAGCCATGATCAGGGTAAAGCCGCCAAAAGCCCAATAGCGGATCATCGTGACAAATACAGGCGGATAAAGCTGGCCCAGATGTTTCGATATCGCATCCTGAAATGAAAATATCGTCAGCGCCAGAATGGCAAAAACATAACCCTGCGTCCGGCTGCTCACACTCTATCTCATTGCATTTCAGATCAGGCCGCCCTGTGCCGACCCGAAACATCGTCTTTAAAGCACATGGGACAGACTGTCTAACGCTAATCCGGCGGGGGGAAGTTCTGATATATTAGATCATGATACTTTATATGGATATTCTTTGTCAGCATCCTTCTCCCCCGTCATCCTGAGGCTCTCGAAGGATGAACGGGGGGTGAGCGAGCCTATTCCGTAAAAACAAGGGACTCTAATGCCCTGTCGCCCACGCATCGCGGCAGCATTCACCCCTTGAAGCCCCATCCTTTGATCACGGCACCCTCGCCAAAACGGGCCCGCAATTTGTCCATGGCCGCCTCGGTGGCCTTTTCGCGCGGCAGGGTCACATCGGCAAGATCACCGTGGTCAGCCTCCGAAGCCGAATGCAGATCGGAGAGGCCAACGCCGATCAGCCGGTAGGGTTTTTCCGGCTCCAGAGCCAGCGCCTCCCGCGCGGCAGCAAAAATGCGGCCAGAAAGCTGCGTCGGCTCATGCAATGTTTTGGCGCGGGTGTGCAGTTTAAAATCGGCGCTGCGCAGCTTCAGCGTCACGGTGCGGCCCGAAAGTCCGGCCTTTTTCAACCGTGCCGATACGCGCTCCGAAAGCCTGAGCACCACCGGCAGAAGCTGGTCATGCGCCGAAATATCCTCGAAAAATGTCGTTTCGGCAGAAACGCTTTTGGTCTCCCGCTCCGGCGTCACCTTGCGCAAATCCTCGCCATGCGCGAGCCGGTAGAGCCTGCGCCCCTCGTCGCCATAAAGCCGGATAAGCTGCGCCGGGTCGGCACGCTGCACATCCCCGATCAGGCGGAAGCCGTCTCTGTTGAGTTTGTCCTGCGCCACCTTGCCCACGCCGAAAATCAGGCCGACACTCTGACGGCTGAGAAATTCAACGGCATCCTTGCGCCCTAAAATGGAAAAGCCGCGCGGCTTATCAAAGTCAGAGGCGATTTTGGCCAGAAATTTGCAATAGGACAGGCCCACAGAAACCGATATGCCGATCTCTTGCTCGATTTTATGCGCCATGCGCACAAGGCTCAAGGCGGGGCTGGCCTGATGCAGCGCCTGCGTACCGGCTAAATCCAGAAACGCCTCGTCGATCGAAATCGGCTCGACCAGCGGGGTCAGGGACTGCATCAGCGCCCGCACCTGCCGCCCGACGTGCGCATATTTGTCCATATTGGGTGAAATCACCACCGCCTGCGGACAGGCTTTGAGCGCCTGAAACATCGGCATGGCCGATCGCACGCCATAAGTGCGGGCAATATAACAACAGGTGGAGACAACACCGCGCTTGCCGCCGCCCACAATCACCGGCTTGTCCGCCAGAGCTGGATTGTCGCGCTTTTCGACAGAGGCATAAAAGGCATCGCAATCAATATGGGCAATATGCAGTTCATCCCGCTCCGGATGCGCCAGCAGACGCGGCGAGCCGCAATATGCGCAGCGCCTGGCCGACACATTGGCCGTCTCGCCCAGACAATCCCGGCAGATCGCTCCAATGTGTCGAACAGTGTCCATAGCGGTTCCTGATGCCGGTTAAACCGAATCCCACAGGCGCGGCCCGGCCAGTCTGGCCTGAGCCGCAACAATCGCCTCAGGCCTCACCTGTTCCTGCGCCGCAAGACCAAGAATAAATTCATCCGATGAGCAGATAAATTCAAGAATAAAGCCGAAGAAACCGGAAGATTTTGCCGCCTCCGCCATAGTATCGGGCGCAAGTCCGGTTTCGGCAAAGAAACGGGTAACAATCTGCTCATCGGCAACAATATAGGTTAAGGCGGCAAGCGCCAGTTTTTCATCCGCCTCCGACGCACCTGCTTTGATTTTGGGCGAAGCTGATTTTTCCCGAAAGATTGCCATTAACTTAAATCCTCTGGATTCTATTTTCAAATCATTCACTATTGGGCAGTAAACTGACCTTAAGTGAAAGTGGCCCTGCACCTGGGCATTGATTCGGATGCCACGCGCAGAGCCCTTGGGTGAGTTATGACAAAAAAAGTTCTGATCGTCGAAGATAATGAGCTGAACATGAAGCTTTTCAACGATTTGTTGGAAGCGCATGGCTATGCGACCATCCAGACGCGCAATGGCGTGGAAGCCGTTGAACTGGCGCGCAAACACCGCCCGGACCTTATTCTCATGGATATACAGCTGCCCGAAGTGTCCGGCTTGCAGGTCACAGCATGGCTCAAGGACGATGACGACCTCAAGCACATTCCGGTCATTGCTGTCACAGCCTTCGCCATGAAGGGCGATGAGGAAAAAATCCGGCAGGGGGGCTGCGAGGCCTACCTCTCCAAGCCCATTTCAGTGGCAAAATTCGTCGAGACCGTACGAATCTATCTTGATGACAAGTGAGGCTGACCTATGACGGCGCGTGTTCTGGTTGTGGATGATATGCCGGCCAATATCAAATTGCTTGAGG
Organism: Beijerinckiaceae bacterium; assembly: GCA_036723545.1. GTDB lineage: Bacteria > Pseudomonadota > Alphaproteobacteria > Rhizobiales > Beijerinckiaceae > JANXSV01. The sequence goes on along the minus strand of DAIMHB010000090.1, from coordinate 2,217 downwards.
CACGACTAACCGCAGAATATTTTGAGGTTTATACCGCCACATCAGGGCCGGAAGCTCTCGCCATCTGCCAGCAGGGCCATATTGACATCATTCTGCTGGATGTGATGATGCCGGGAATGGATGGATTTGAGGTTTGCCGCCGCCTGAAAGCCGACCGTAAAACGGCCCATATACCGGTTGTCATGGTCACGGCACTGGATCAGCCCTCGGACAGGGTGCAGGGGCTTGATGCTGGTGCTGATGATTTTCTGACCAAACCCGTGGACGAAATCGCCTTGCTGGCGCGTGTGCGCTCGCTGGCGCGGCTCAAAGTAGCGCTGGACGAACTGCGCATTCGCGCGGGCACCTCGGCCAATTTTGGCCTACGTGATCTGGTGCATGATGCGCTGTCCGACACAGAGCCCTCGGGCCGCATTCTGATTGTTGAGGACCGCGAAGCCCCCGCCGCGCGCATGACACAGGCGCTTTCGCCTCTGCATCACATTGAAATTGAAACCAATCCGCAGGAAGCGCTGTTTCGCGCCGCTGAAGGCAAATTTGACATGATTATCGTCAGCCTCGGCCTCGATAATTATGACGCATTGCGGCTGTGCAGTCAGATCCGCTCGCTGGAGCGCACCCGCGCCCTGCCCACCCTGCTGATTGCCGATGTTGAGGACCGCCCGCGTGTGATGCGCGGGCTCGATCTGGGCATAAATGACTATATCATGCGCCCGATCGACCGCAACGAGCTGGTGGCCCGTGTGCGCACCCAGCTTCGCCGCAAGAAATATACCGACTCGCTGAATACAAGCGTTCAGACCTCGATTGAAATGGCTGTGGTGGATCAGCTCACCGGGCTGCACAACCGGCGCTTTATGGACATGTATCTGGCCACCATGATGGAACAGGCCTCGGGTCGCAACAAACCGCTGGCTCTGCTTGTGCTCGACATCGACCATTTCAAAAAAGTGAATGATACCTATGGCCATGATGCCGGCGATGATGTGCTTAAAACATTCGCAACCCGCGTGAAAAAGATTGTGCGCGGTGCCGACATGCTCTGCCGCATGGGCGGCGAGGAATTTATCATCGCCATGCCGGATACTTCACGCCAGACAGCCACCAAGGTGGCCGAGCGAATCCGCGACACCATTGCCTCGGAATATTTTTCCATTCAGCAGGGCACACGCGCAATTCCTGTCACAGTGTCCATAGGGCTGGCTGAACGCGGCAATGATCTCGTGTTTGATGCCGTGCTCAAACGCGCCGACAGAGCACTCTACCGGGCCAAGGCGGAAGGCCGCAACCGCGTCATAGAAGATGCGGCCTGAGGCCCTGAGCCTATGGCCAACGCATTGACCGGTTTCAGCTATTTGCCGCAGGGAGCTGAGGAGGGTTCGGCTGAAAACTGGGTCATTTCCCCTTTCATGACAAAATCACCATAATCCAGCTTCATATCGCGGGATACGCCATTCTCATAAAGGTCAAACGAGAGCACATAGCTCGGCTGGTCGCTGTTTTTTCCCACTTCAAAATATGAAATCACCACCGGCCAACGCTGAACGGTTTTCAAGGCCTCCTGCGCATCCGCAAAGCCGCCGGTTGAGCCTGTCACCGCCTTGCCGATAATGGTCAGCGTATCAAAAATCTTGTCTCCACTGTCAGACCCGTCATAAATCTGGCGTGCCAGCGTGGTCTCGCCCGCCTTGGCCGCAGCAATAATGTTTTCCATATGCTCGGTCGGAAACAGAATACCGGCAGAAAAATCGAATTGGGCTGATTTCGGCTTTGTCAGATGCACAACCAGCGCGCCAGCCGTCGTGCGACTGGCCGCCCCATCCACCTGATCACCCGCAACACCGTCATTGAGTGTGCTGACTTTAAAACGGAAATTCTTGTAACCGGCATCTTCAAAGGTGCTGGAGCGCACATCGGTGACATGAACATCGCCTTCCGCAGCGCTGAGCTCAATCATCTGGCGGAAATTGGTTGTATATCCCTCGCAGGCCGAACCGGAAAAATCATAGGCCATCAATCCATTGACCGCAGTGGGTGCATTTTGCCCTGTGGTTTTAACCAGTTTAAGCTCATATACGGCGCGATGCGCCAGCAAATCCGCAGAGGCAGGGTGCGGCGCCGCAAAGGCCAACACACTGCACAGGCCGGAAAACAGAGCGGCATGGGTGAATTTCATCTGACAAACTCCTGACATAAGCCCAGTATACAGGGTAGAGT
>DAIMHB010000089.1:0-7168 GCA_036723545.1 Beijerinckiaceae bacterium | reverse complement strand
CTGAATTTTAAAAATTGTATTTTCAATATATTATAAGTTTAAAGCTGACCGGCAGTCCGCAAGGCCATTTATGCATATTGGCAAAAATTCTCCGCGCCAATAGTCGGGCCCTGACGACATCAACCATCAATCCTTTTGCAATTTAAGCCATGCGCCGTCTGCACCTCAGCCAAATCTGGGGCGCAGGCAGAATATCTGTGGAATTTTTATATATAAATTTATAGTCAAATTTTGAATATCTCGGTAATAATTAATTTTAACCAATACTTAAAGTGTTCGAAAATTTACTTAGCGTTAATGCAATATTCATTGTAATAAAGAACTTAACAAAATATGAATTGCCCACACATCAATAGAGATACTCCGATGATCTACAAAAATCTGAAACACTTCATATCTGACGAAACAGGCACAGCCATTGTCGATTATGGCCTGATATTGGCTGTGTTTTCGTCGATTTTCATGGTCGTATATTCACAGATGGGCACTTCATTGAACAATGCCTTCAAGCAGATCTCTGCCGTTCTGACCTGAAATTCTCAACATTCAACCCAGTTTACAGCCAGTCCACCCTGCGAAGTTTCTTTATATTTGGTCAGCATGTCCGCGCCGGTCTGGCGCATGGTGGCGACAACCTGATCCAGCGTCACCCGATGCTCGCCCTTGCCGCGCATAGCCAGTGAGGCCGCATTGATGGCCTTGACAGCGCCAAAGGCATTGCGCTCGATACACGGAATCTGAACCAATCCGCCGATCGGATCACAGGTCATGCCCAGATGGTGCTCCATGCCAATTTCGGCGGCATTTTCCACCTCCTCATTGCTGCCGCCCAGCGCCGCAACAAGGCCTGCTGCCGCCATGGAGCAGGCGACACCCACCTCGCCCTGACAGCCGACCTCCGCGCCGGAAATGGACGAGTTCATCTTGAACAAACTGCCGATCGCCGTGGCGGTGAGCAGAAAGGCCTGAACTCCGGCCTCATTCGCCCCACTGCAAAAATCCCGATAATAACGCAAAACGGCAGGCACAACCCCCGCCGCGCCATTGGTGGGTGCGGTGACCACCTGGCGGCCAGCGGCATTTTCCTCATTCACCGCAATGGCATAGGCGGAAACAAATTCCATGGTTTCATTGGCCGAACGGTTGTTGCGCAACTGGTCGGCCTTGAGCGTATCCATCAGATATTTGGCGCGACGGCGCACATTGAGTTTTCCGGGCAGCAGCCCCTCGGTGCTCAGGCCCCTGTCAATACAGCTGGACATAACCTGCGCAACACGTTCGGCATAATCCCTGACCTCCTGCGCCGGGCGTCGCGCCAGTTCATTGGCCAGCACAATCTCCGCAATCGATTTGCCATGCGTGCGGCCCATGTCGAGCAGCTCCGCCGCATCGCGGAAGGGAAAAGGCAGAGCCACATCCTCTGTCAAAACTTCGGCCTGCACCCCGTGCTGCACCACAAAGCCCCCGCCGACCGAGAGCCATAACTCCTCCCGCACAATCTGCCCCTCAGCCGAGAGGGCCATAAAGGACATGGTATTGGGATGCTCTGTGCGCAGGGTTTCAAAATCAAAAACCAGATCCGTATCGGGGTTAAAGTCAAGAAAAGCGCCCGGCGTGAAGGGAATACGGTGCGACACGGCCAGACGCTCCAGAAAAGCCTCAGCCTCAACGGGATCAAGCGTGGCCGGCTCATAGCCTCCCAGCCCCAGCCAAACGGCGCGATCCGTGGCGTGGCCTTTGCCCGTCCAGGCCAGTGAGCCGAACAAGGTCACCCGCACACGGGCGGGCTTTGCCCCCGTGTAAGCCGCAAGATGGTCCATAAAGGCTTTGGCCGCTTTCATCGGCCCGACAGTATGCGATGAGGAGGGCCCGATCCCGATTTTGAAAAGGTCAAACAGACTGATCATTCCCATCTCCACATATTCGCCTGCGCCGTGCCGGTTGGCGCCGTGCCCGGCCCGCTTGACACAAGCCCCATGATTCTGCCCAAAACATGCACAGATTATTCAAATAAACAGATATTCCGGCAAAAAGACCACATGTTTCGACCTGAGTTCTGAAAATGGCGACATTTTTTTGCAGAAGGCTAAAAATTAAAAAAATCAGCAAAAACAACAGCAGAGCAGACACTGGCCCCGCCCATGGCGTCAATGGAACGACTTTGTGTCCACAAATGCAACGCATATTAAGGCACTGTTTACCCTGTTGTCGCAGAGTGAGGGCAGGTCATGCTGATCTGGACATTCTGAATTCAAATATTTTCACACGAACCACTCTGGGCATAATGACATCCACTATTTTGATTGTTGATGATGATCCTGTTCAACGCCGTTTGCTTGAGGCCACGATACGCCGTTTCGGCTATCAGACCGAGCTGGCGGATGGCGGCGAGGCGGCCATTGCGCGGCTGGAGGCCCCCCATCAGCCGGCCATTGACCTGATGATTCTGGATCTGGTGATGCCAGACCTTGATGGCATGGGTGTGATGTCGCATTTGCGCAAAAACCACATTCATGTGCCGATCATTGCCCAGACCGCACATGGGTCTGTCGATACAGTGATGTCCGCCATGCGTGCCGGTGCCACGGATTTTGTGGTCAAGCCTGTGGGTGCCGAGCGCCTGAACATATCCATCAAGAACGCGCTGCATTTTGACGCGCTGGCGGATGAGATCCGCATGATGAAACAGCGGTCCGGCGGCATAATGACCTTTCGGGACATTGTGACGCGCAGCCCCGACATGGACCGTGTGATCCGTCTGGGCGAGCGGGCGGCGCGCACCACCATTCCCGTGCTGATCGAAGGCGAATCAGGGGTGGGCAAGGAAGTCATTGCCCGCGCGGTGCAGGGGGCCTCTGACCGGCGCGGCAAACCTTTCGTCACTGTAAATTGTGGCGCGCTGCCGGAACATCTGGTCGATTCCATTCTGTTTGGCCATGAAAAAGGGGCTTTTACCGGCGCGACAGACAAACAGACCGGCAAATTTGTTGAAGCCAATGGCGGCACTCTTTTTCTGGATGACATTGGTGAGCTGTCCCTCGACGCGCAGGCTAAAGTGCTGCGGGCGCTGCAAGAGGGTGAGGTTGATCCCGTTGGGGCGAAAAAATCTGTCCGTATTGATATAAGAGTGATTTCGGCCACGCATCAAAACCTGATCGAACTGGTCAAACAGGGACGTTTCCGTGAAGACCTTTTTTACCGCCTGAATGTGTTTCCTATCACCATCCCCAGTTTGCGCGCGCGCAGAGAAGACATTGCCGATCTGGCCCGCCGGTTCGCGGCGCGCTTTGCGGCGGAAGCGGGCAAATCCATCCGCGGCATCGGGGCCGAATCTCTGGCGCTGCTCTCCGGCTACCCCTGGCCCGGCAATATCCGCCAGCTGGAAAATGTCATGTTCCGCGCTGTGGTGCTGGCCGAAGGCGACGAACTCACCATTGCTGAATTTCCGCAGATTGCCGCGCAAATGGATGGATTTGACGTGCGGGTGCCTATGGCCCCTGCCGCCCCGCCGCCGCGGCAGGAGCGCGAGATTGTCCGCATCGAGATGAAAGATCCCCATGCGCTCAAAATGCTGGGCGGCAATGGCGAGGTTCGCCCAATGGCCGAGCTGGAGGCCGAAATGATCCGTTTTGCCATCCGGCATTACCGCGGGCAAATGTCGGAAGTGGCCCGAAGGCTGGGCATTGGCCGCTCAACGCTTTACCGCAAAATGAGTGATCTCGGCCTTGGCAGCGACATCATAGAACCGCATATCCAGAGCGCTTACATTGGGTGATACAGGCGATGATCCCTATTGATACAGAGCATAATGGCCTTGTTGCATATAAATAAAATCTATAATTCAAATAAAATGTGAGTTTTTGCTGCTGCCCGAATGTTCTTATATGGGCGAAGAGAGCAAAATCTCTCCACACCTTGAGCCGAGTCTTTTCTGATGCCAACGTCAATTTCCCCTAAGCCTATTTTATATATTCGCAAGGCCCTTTTATGCTCAACACTGCTGATGGGGTGCGGTATACTCAATGCGGCTTTTGCAACAGAAAGGCCCAAATCGGCACCCCTGCCGTGGATGATGGCTGCGGCCTATCCGGCGGAGTCTGTGCGCAATCCGGCAGGGATCACGGCTATTGCCGCAACACAGCCTGACCGGCTGCATTCTGTGATGATGCAAAACCCTGACGCGGCCCGAATATCCGCATTTGAACTGCCGACATTAAATATTCCGGCTCTGGTCAGCAGTCTGAACCCCGCCGCGCCGCGCGCCCGTGCGCCTGAAACCGATCTTTATCCTCTGGCGTCGATAGAGCCAGCTTTGCCCTTGGCCACACCGGCTCTGAGCCGACTGTTGCAACAGATCGAACAGCCTGAAGCGATGTCTGCCGGGCCTGAGGTCCATCCGCCCGCACAAGCCGACACCGCCACATCTCAACCGCCGGTCTCGCCTCAGCTCAAACAGGCTGTGGAGGATTGGCAGGCCCGCCCCGCCGCCCGTTCGGATAAGCGCAAGCTGCGCGCGGCCATTGTCAGTTTCTATACGGCCCGCAATTTTGCACCCCTCTGGAGCCATAACGGACAGTGGAGCGCGCAGGCCCATGCCGCACTGGGCCGCGTCGAGCGCGCGGGCGAGGACGGGCTTGATCTGGGCACCATGCCGCGCCCTGACCTTGGCCCCGATGCCGCGAACCTGGCCGAAAATGAACTGATGCTGACCGATCTTGTCGCACATTATGCTGCGCAGGCCATGGGCAGCCGCATTGATCCGCTGGAGATTTCCAAACTGATCACCGCCAAACCAACGGAACCGGATTTTGCCGATATTCTGAACCATGTCGCCACAGCCGAGGATGCAAGCAGCCTGTTGCAGGGCGTCAATCCGCCCCAGAAAGGCTATGCCGATCTGCGCAACAAGCTGGCGGAGCTGCGCCGCGAAGCCCGCCCCATGGTGCAGACCCCGATTCCCACCGGCCCTGTGCTGAAGGTCGGCATGAAAGACCCCCGCGTGCCCCTGATCCGCGAACGCTTTGGCCTGAGCATTGAGCCCAATATTGCCGGGCAGGATATTGTCTATGATACACGGGTGGCGGCAGCCTTCGCGGATTTTCAGAGCAGCAACGGCCTGCCACCCTCCGGCACACTGACCCCGCGCACCATTGCAGCCCTTTCAGGCGGCGAACCGGAGCGTCTCGAGTCCGAACTCATTGCCAATATGGAAATATGGCGCTGGGTGCCCCGGGACATGGGCCATGACCGGATCGAGGTCAACCTGACCGAATTTGCGGCGCGGCTTTACCGCGATGACAAGCCTGTCTATTTGACCAAGGTTGTTGTGGGCAAACCCACGACGCCGACGCCGGTTTTTTCCAACAGGATGCAATTCCTCATCGTCAATCCCTATTGGAATGTGCCGCTGTCCATTGTCAAAAAAGAAATGATGCCCAAACTGGCTGAGGAGCCGGATTATTTCACCAAACACGGCTATCAGCTCGTGCAGCATGGCAATATAACCTATGTGCGCCAGCCGCCCGGCGATGCCAATGCTCTGGGCCGCATCAAGTTCATGTTTCCCAATGAACATTCCGTCTATATGCATGACACGCCGTCGAAATCCTTTTTCGCCCGCACTATGCGCGCCTTCAGCCATGGCTGTGTGCGTGTTGACCAGCCCTTCCGCTTTGCCGAGGCTGTGCTGGGGCATGGCTGGAGCGAGGACAAGGTGCGCAAGCTGATCGGCGGACAGGAACGCACGATCAATCTTCCGGAAACATTGCCGATTCACATGATGTATTTCACCACGAATGTCGATGAAAACGGCAAATTGCAGGTTCGTGACGATCTCTATGGCTATATGAAAAAGGTGAAACTCCAGTTGGGACTGGCAGGCTGAAGGCGCCTGAAGGAAGATGTTAAGAGCTGATTTACCGCATCTTAAGATTTTCCTGTTGTGTGTCTTTAAAGTTACATTATAACACGGAGGGCAGATCTGCATCGCCACAAGCCTTGCGCAGACCTGCCTGAATTTTGAGTGTTCCGTGTTTTTAATGTCGTGTTTACGTTACAGATTTGTGCCAGCTGAAATGCTCTTCGTCTGACGGAACGGCCCATGTTCCGGCCTCGTGAATTGTAAGTGTTTCTGTATTAAAAAGGTGGTCTTTGCAAAATTTCGTATGGCGATTTTACGCGAAACATATGCGGCGCGGTCTGGCTGTGGCCTTATCTGCCGCCGCGATTTTTGCGGGGTCGAGCGCTTCAACCGAAACCGCCATCGCCAATGGCGACACGCGGACGCTATCCTTTCACCACATGCACACGGGTGAGGATTTTACCGTCACCTTCAAGAAAAATGGCTATTACGACGAGGCCGCTCTGGAAAAACTGAACTGGAGCCTGCGCGACTGGCGGATTGACGAACCGACAAAAATGGATCCTCGGCTGTTTGATATTCTCTGGGAAGTTTACCGCGAATCAGGCTCATCCGAAACGATCCATGTGCTTTCGGCCTATCGCTCACCGCAGACCAATGCCATGCTGCGGCGACGTTCGCATCAGGTGGCCAAGCACTCCCAGCACATGCTTGGCAAGGCGATGGATTTTTTCCTTCCCGATATGACTATGTCCAAAATTCGGGAAATCGGACTTCGCCTGCAACGCGGCGGCGTTGGCTATTATCCCAATGCCAATACAATATTTGTTCATCTTGATGCCGGCGGCGTGCGCTACTGGCCGCGCATGACCCGTGAGCAGTTGGCGCGGGTGTTTCCGGACGGCAAAACCGTGTTGATTCCCACCGATGGCCAGCCTATGCCCGGATATCAGGAGGCGCTGGCCGAGATTGAGGCGCGTGGCGGCACGGCGGTAGCCGCAGCGCCGGAGCGTCCGGCAAAGGGCCTGTTCGCCTGGCTGTTTGGCGGCGGCAATACGAATGCCGAAGAGGAAGAGGATTCCGCGCCCGATACAGCACCGGCTAAAGTTGGCACGGCCGTGGCCAAAGCGGACATCACGAATGGCGAGGATACGGACGCAGCCCCTCAGGTACGCACCATCAAGCCCAGTGTGAAAACAGAACAAAAGCCGGTGGTTGTGGCCAGTCTTGACGCCAAAAGCCGCACGGATGCCGAGAGCGAACCCGCGACCAAACCCGCATTTGCCACCCTTGTTTCAACCCCTCTGC
>DAIMHB010000088.1:0-7191 GCA_036723545.1 Beijerinckiaceae bacterium | reverse complement strand
CGCATACGAATGCCGCCCTCCGAGCCGCAATCCACCATGCTGATGATCGCATCCTGCGCCACGTCCACCAGACGGCGGGTGAGATAGCCGGAGTTGGCGGTTTTCAGCGCGGTATCAGCCAGACCCTTACGGGCACCGTGGGTCGAGTTGAAATATTCAAGAACCGACAGACCTTCCTTAAAGTTGGAAATGATCGGTGTCTCGATGATTTCACCCGACGGCTTGGCCATAAGGCCGCGCATGGCCGCAAGCTGCTTCATCTGGGCCGGCGAACCACGCGCCCCGGAATGGCTCATCATATAGATCGAGTTGATCTGACGATCCTTGCCGGTTTCGTCCTTTTTAACGGATGAAATGCGGATCATCATTTCTTCGGCCAGCTTGTCCGAGCATTTAGCCCAGGCATCCACGACCTTATTATATTTCTCGCCCTGCGTGATCAGACCGTCATTATATTGCTGCTCATATTCCTTGGCGAGCGCCGTGGTGTCCGCAATAATTTTCGGCTTGGTTTCCGGCACGACCATGTCGTCCTTGCCGAACGAAATACCGGCCTTGAAGGCCTCGCGGAAGCCGATCGCCATGATACGGTCACAGAAAATCACCGTCTCCTTCTGGCCGCAGTTGCGGTAGACGGTGTCGATCATGTTTGAAATTTCTTTCTTGGTCATCAGCTTGTTGACGACGTCGAAAGGAATTTTGTTGTGCTCCGGCACCAGCTGGCCCAGAATCATCCGGCCTGGTGTTGTGTCGAAAATCTTGGACACGCGCTCACCTTCGGCATTATAGGTCCATGCACGCCCCTTGATCTTGGTGTGCAGGGTAATCACCTTGGCGTGCAGCGCGGCTTCAATCTCGCCAATATTGGAGAAGGCCATGCCCTGCCCGATGTCGCCATCGCGCACCAGTGTCAGATAATAAAGACCGAGCACAATATCCTGCGACGGCACGATGATCGGCTGACCATTGGCGGGATGAAGGATGTTGTTGGTGGACATCATCAGCACGCGGGCTTCCAGCTGCGCTTCCAGCGACAGCGGCACGTGAACAGCCATCTGGTCGCCGTCGAAGTCGGCGTTGAAGGCCGAGCACACCAGCGGATGCAGACGGATCGCCTTGCCTTCGATCAGCACAGGCTCAAACGCCTGAATGCCGAGACGATGCAAGGTCGGGGCGCGGTTGAGCATGATGGGATGTTCGCGGATGACCTCATCCAGAATATCCCAGACCTCCGGCTTTTCCTTCTCCACCAGCTTCTTCGCCTGCTTCACGGTCGAGGACAGGCCCTTGGCGTCGAGGCGGGAATAAATAAAGGGCTTGAACAGTTCGAGCGCCATTTTCTTCGGCAGGCCGCACTGATGCAGCTTCAGCTCCGGTCCCACGACGATGACCGAACGGCCCGAATAATCGACGCGCTTGCCAAGCAGGTTCTGACGGAAGCGGCCCTGCTTGCCCTTGAGCATGTCCGCAAGCGACTTCAGCGGACGCTTATTGGCGCCAGTGATGACGCGGCCACGGCGGCCATTGTCAAACAGCGCGTCCACCGATTCCTGCAACATGCGCTTTTCATTGCGGATGATGATGTCCGGCGCGCGCAGCTCGATCAGGCGCTTGAGACGGTTGTTGCGGTTGATGACGCGGCGATAGAGATCGTTCAGATCGGATGTGGCAAAGCGGCCGCCATCGAGCGGCACCAATGGGCGCAAATCTGGCGGAATCACCGGCACTTCGGTCAGAATCATCCATTCCGGCTTATTGCCAGAATTCTGGAAGGCCTCAATGATCTTGAGACGCTTGGCCAGCTTCTTCGGCTTGAGGTCGGTGGTGGATTCGGCAATCTCGATGCGCAGCTCTGCGGCAATGCGCGGCAGGTCCATCGTGCGCAGAATCTCGCGGATGGCTTCCGCGCCGATCATGGCGACAAAGGAATCCTGACCATATTCATCCTGCGCCCGCACATATTCGTCTTCCGACAAAAGCTGGCGGTATTTGAGCGGGGTCAGGTTGGGATCAAGCACGATATAGGATTCAAAATAAAGAATCCGCTCCAGATCTTTCAATGTCATGTCGAGCAGCAAGCCGATACGCGACGGCAGGCTCTTCAAAAACCAGATATGGGCAACCGGTGCAGCCAGCGAAATATGGCCCATGCGCTCACGCCGCACGCGCGAGAGCGTGACCTCAACGCCGCACTTTTCGCAGATAACGCCCTTATATTTCATGCGCTTGTACTTGCCGCACAAGCATTCATAATCCTTGATCGGCCCGAAAATACGGGCGCAGAACAGGCCGTCACGCTCCGGCTTGAAGGTGCGGTAATTGATCGTCTCGGGCTTTTTGATTTCGCCGAACGACCAGGACAGGATTTTCTCCGGGCTGGCAATCCCAATCTGGATATTGTCAAAGGCCTGCGGCAAAGCCACCGGATTGAAGAGATTCATAACCTCTTTATTCATAACCATCTCCTAAAGCTGGGGCATTGATGCCACCATGGCCGGAAAAAGGACAGTGAAGCGCAGAAGGCGCTTCAAAACATAAGGGGGCGGGCCTCACACCCGCCCTTCAATTCACTCGGCGGCTTCAGCCGGCGGCAATTCGGCAGCGGGCTTCTTATTTGAAACCAGCTCGACATTCAGGCCCAGCGAACGCATTTCCTTGACCAGAACGTTGAAGCTTTCCGGAATACCGGACTCGAACGTATCCTCGCCGCGCACAATCGCCTCGTAAACCTTGGTGCGACCTGCCACGTCGTCGGATTTGACGGTGAGCATCTCCTGCAACGTATAGGCGGCACCATAGGCTTCGAGCGCCCAGACCTCCATTTCGCCGAAACGCTGTCCGCCGAACTGTGCCTTACCGCCCAGCGGTTGCTGGGTCACAAGGCTGTAAGGGCCGATCGAACGGGCATGGATCTTGTCATCCACCAGATGGTGCAACTTGAGCATATAAATATAGCCCACAGTCACCTGACGGTCGAAGGTGTCGCCGGTGCGTCCATCATAAAGTGTGGACTGACCCGACGAGGCAAGACCGGCCATTTCCAGCATCTCAACAATGTCCTTCTCGCGCGCACCGTCAAAGACGGGGGTTGCGATCGGCACGCCGCGACGCAGGTTCTGGCTGAGTTCCAGAATGCCTTCATCTGACAGCGACTTCACGGTGTCGTTGTCACCATAAATCTGGTTGAGCTTGGTCTTGAGCGGCTCAATCGCCTCCTTCGGCGCCAAAGTTCCCGATTTATGCGCGGCCCGCATATAGGCATCATAGGCTTCGCCAACCTGACGGCCAAGACCGGCACAGGCCCAGCCCAGATGAGTTTCCAGAATCTGACCCACGTTCATGCGGCTGGGCACGCCCAGCGGGTTGAGCACAATGTCCACCGGAGTGCCGTCGGCAAGGAATGGCATATCTTCCTGCGGCACGATGCGGGAGACCACACCCTTGTTGCCATGGCGACCGGCCATTTTATCGCCAGGCTGGATCTTGCGCTTCACAGCGACAAAAACCTTGACCATTTTCATGACGCCGGGTGGCAATTCGTCACCGCGCTGCAGCTTTTCGACCTTATCGAGGAAGCGGCTTTCCAGCGCCTTCTTCGATTCGTCATATTGCTTACGCATGGCTTCGATTTCGCCCATCGACGTATCGCTATCAATGGCAAAAGCCCACCATTGCGACCGCGGATAGTCCGACATCAGGCTGCGGGACAGAGTCGTGTCCTTTTTGAAGCCCTTGGGTCCGGCAATCGCCACCTTGCCGTCCAGCACATCGGCCAGACGGGCGTAAACGTTGCGATCCAGAATCGCCAGCTCGTCGTCACGGTCTTTCGCCAGACGTTCGATTTCCTCACGCTCAATCGCCTGAGCGCGCTCGTCCTTGTCCACACCGTGGCGGTTGAACACGCGCACTTCAACGATCGTGCCCTGCACCCCCGGCGGAACGCGCAGGGATGTATCGCGCACATCCGAAGCCTTTTCGCCGAAAATGGCACGCAGCAGCTTTTCTTCCGGTGTCATCGGGCTTTCGCCCTTGGGCGTGATCTTGCCGCAGAGAATGTCTCCGGCCTGAACTTCCGCACCAATATAGACAATACCGGCTTCGTCGAGGTTCTTCAGCGCTTCTTCCGAAACGTTCGGAATGTCGCGGGTGATTTCCTCCGGCCCGAGCTTGGTGTCGCGGGCCATCACTTCAAATTCTTCGATATGGATCGACGTGAACACGTCTTCCTTCACGATTTTCTCGTTGAGAAGGATCGAATCTTCAAAGTTATAGCCATTCCATGGCATGAAGGCGACGAGAACATTGCGCCCCAGTGCCAGATCACCCAGATCGGTCGAGGGGCCGTCGGCAATAATATCGCCCTTCTGGACCATATCACCCACACGCACCAGAGGCTTCTGATTGATGCAGGTGGACTGGTTCGAGCGCTGATATTTCATCAGACGATAAATATCAACGCCCGGCTTGGCCGGATCAGCTTCCTCCGTCGCGCGGATAACGATACGGGTCGCATCAACCTGATCGATAATACCGGTACGGCGGGCCGAAATAGCGGCGCCGGAGTCGCGCGCCACAATGGCTTCCATGCCGGTGCCGACCAGCGGCGCATCGGCGCGCACCAGAGGCACCGCCTGACGCTGCATGTTCGAGCCCATGAGCGCACGGTTGGCGTCGTCGTTTTCGAGGAACGGAATCAGCGCCGCTGCCACGGACACCAGCTGCTTGGGCGAAACGTCCATATAATCGACGCGATCACGCGGCACCATCACCACATCACCGGCATGGCGGCAGACCACGAGGTCGTCGATCAGGCCCCCCTTGGCATCCAGCGACACATTGGCCTGCGCCACAGTATATTTCTGCTCCTCCATAGCCGAGAGATAGGCCACCTCTTCCGAGACATGACCATCCTTCACGCGGCGATAGGGCGCTTCAATAAAGCCATATTTATTCACACGGGCGAAGGTCGCCAGCGAATTGATCAGACCGATATTCGGGCCTTCCGGCGTTTCAATCGGGCAGATACGGCCATAATGGGTCGGATGCACGTCGCGCACCTCAAAGCCAGCGCGCTCACGGGTCAGACCGCCCGGCCCAAGCGCCGAGAGACGGCGCTTATGGGTGATTTCGGACAGAGGATTGGTCTGGTCCATAAACTGTGACAGCTGCGACGAGCCAAAGAACTCACGCACCGCCGCCGCTGCCGGCTTGGCATTGATCAGATCCTGCGGCATCGTATTGTCGATTTCCACCGAGGACATACGCTCCTTAATGGCGCGCTCCATCCGCAGCAAGCCAAGACGATATTGATTTTCCATCAATTCGCCAACCGAACGCACGCGGCGGTTGCCGAGATGGTCGATGTCGTCGATTTCACCACGGCCATCGCGCAGATCGACCAAAGCCTTGACCACAGCCAGAATATCGTCCTTGCGCAGCACGCGCACGGTATCCTCAACCTGAAGATCGAGGCGCATATTCATTTTCACGCGTCCAACGGCCGAGAGGTCATAACGTTCCGCATCAAAAAACAGCGACTGGAACATCGCCTCAGCCGAATCAATGGTCGGCGGCTCACCCGGACGCATCACACGGTAAATGTCGAACAGGGCATCCTCACGCGAGGAATTCTTGTCCACAGCCAGCGTATTGCGGATGTAGGGGCCGATATTGATGTGATCAATATCCAGAACCGGAATTTCCTCAAAGCCGGTTTCGATCAGGAAGGCGAGACTTTTCGCGGTGATCTCATCCCCCGCCTCGGCAAAAATTTCGCCGGTCTGCGGATTGTACAAATCCTGCGCAATATATTGGCCATAGAGGTCGTCATCGGCAACGCGCAGAGCCTTGACGCCGCGCTCAGCCAGCATACGCGCCGCGCGAACGGTCAGCTTTTTGCCAGCCTCAATGGCGACCTCACCGGTATCCGCATCGATAAGATCGACGGAGGGCTTCACGCCCTTCAGGCGCTCAACATCGAAAGGCATACGCCAGCCGCCCTCAGGGCCCGACATTTCGCGGGTATAGGTGACGGTTTTGTAGAAGGTCGAGAGAATTTCCTCCCCATCCATGCCCAGAGCAAACAGCAAGGAGGAGACAGGAATCTTGCGGCGACGGTCGATGCGCGCGTAAACAATATCCTTCGGGTCAAACTCAATATCGAGCCATGAACCACGATAAGGAATGATGCGCGCCGCAAACAACAGCTTGCCGGAGGAATGTGTTTTGCCCTTGTCATGATCGAAGAACACGCCCGGAGAGCGGTGCATCTGACTGACAATCACGCGCTCGGTGCCATTGACGATAAAGGTGCCGTTCAGGGTCATGAACGGCATATCGCCCATGTAAACGTCCTGCTCCTTGATGTCCTTCACGGACTTGGCACCCGTATCCGGATCCACATCAAACACGATCAGACGGAGAGTGACCTTCAGAGGCGCGGAATAGGTCATGCCACGCTGGCGGCACTCATCCACGTCATATTTTGGCGCTTCGAATTCATATTTCACAAATTCAAGCAAGGAATTGCCGGCAAAATCGCCGATCGGAAACACCGACTTGAAAACGGATTGCAGACCCTCATCTGACGGGCGGCCGCCTTTCGGCTCCTTCACCATCAAAAACTGGTCATAGGAGGCCTTCTGAACCTCAATCAGGTTCGGCATCTCCGCGACTTCACGAATATGACCAAAAAACTTACGGACACGTTTACGGCCGGTGAACGTTTGCGCCATCGTCGCTCCTCGTACCTTTAATTCTCAACGGCGGACCAGAATGATCTCACGCCGGATCGCAGCAATACCTGCCACGCGGGGATCGGCCCCTGAAACTTTGCCCGAACCTCGGGCCCCTGCCCTCATCCCCGCGCGACACTCAGGCCACACGGACATTCAGGAAGACGTGAACGGCCCCGAAACTTTCGGGACCGTCCGCTCAAACTCGGCAGATTTGTGCACAGCCCAAGGCCATGCACAAACCCTTTGAACTTACTTAAGCTCAATCTTCGCGCCAACCTTCTCCAGGGTGGCCTTGATCTTGGCGGCTTCGTCCTTCGACACGCCTTCCTTGACAGCCTTCGGTGCGGCTTCAACCAGATCCTTGGCTTCTTTCAGGCCCAGACCGGTGATGGCGCGCACTTCCTTAATGACTTCGATCTTCTTGTCGCCGGCAGCAGCCAGAACAACAGTGAAC
>DAIMHB010000087.1:0-7247 GCA_036723545.1 Beijerinckiaceae bacterium | reverse complement strand
GGCGGCCAATGCGCATCTGGCACCCGGTTATAAAGCGGGCCTGAAAGGCATTGCCCGCTCCATGCCCACCAGCGCCGCCGCCGACCGCGTGGCCGCAAAACTCGGCATCGGCATGTTCGAGACGCCGACGGGCTGGAAATTTTTCGGCAATCTGCTTGACGCCGATATGGCCACCATTTGCGGCGAGGAAAGCGCGGGCACGGGCTCCAACCATGTGCGCGAAAAGGACGGCCTCTGGGCGGTGTTGCTCTGGCTGAATATTCTGGCGGTGCGCAAGCAAAGCGTTGCCGACATAGTCAAAGAGCACTGGCATATCTATGGCCGCAATTATTATTGCCGCCATGATTATGAGGAGGTGGCGAGCAGCGGGGCGAATGCGCTGATGCAACGGCTGCGCGGGCAGCTCTCCAGCCTGAAGGGCGAAAAAATCGGCGCTCTCACCATCGCCATGGCCGATGATTTTGCCTATCACGATCCGGTGGATGGCTCGGACTCCGGCCAGCAGGGGATTCGCATTCTGTTTGAGGATGGCGCGCGCATCGTCTACCGCCTGTCCGGAACCGGCACGCAAGGCGCCACTCTGCGCGTTTATATCGAACGTTATGAGCCCGACAGCGCTAAACATGATCAGGAGACGCAGGCCGCACTGGCGGATCTCATCACCCTCTCGCGCGAACTGGCGCTGATTGAGCATTATACGGGACGCACCGAGCCAAGCGTTATAACCTGAATTGTTATGCGCCCCCTCATACTCTAAGGAGGGGGCAGGAACAAAAGACCGCCTCATGCACACCGTCTCGGCAGGCCTACCCGAACCCCTTGGCGTGACGCTGGATGAATCCGGCGTCAATGTCGCTGTGTTTTCCATTCATGCTACGCGAATCGAATTTTGCCTGTTTGAGGGCGGGCGCGAGACCAGATTTATTTTGCCGGAGCGCACAGGCGCTGTGGTTCATGGCCATATTGCCGGCATCAAAGCCGGAGACCGCTATGGCCTTCGCGCCCATGGCCCCTATGCACCGCAGGACGGCCACCGCTTTAACCCGCATAAATTGCTGGTTGACCCCTATGCGCACAGGCTGGACGGGCCCTTTGTGCTGCATGAGAGCATGTTCGGCTATGACCGCACATCACCCGATCTTGACCTGTCCTTTTCCACCACCGACAGCGCCCCCTTCATGCCCAAGGCCATTATCTGTGCCACGCCGCCGCGCCGCGCCGCGCAGAGCTTCGTGCCATGGGCCAGCACTGTGCTTTATGAAGCCCATGTCAAAGGCCTGACCATTCTGCGCGAGGATATACCAAAAGCGCAGCGCGGCACATTTAGCGGTCTCGCCAGCGCGCCAATTCTTGAACATTTTAAAACACTGGGCATCACCACGCTGGAGCTTTTGCCCGCCAGCGCCAGCATCGACGAGCGCCACCTGCCGCCTCTAGGCTTAAAAAATTACTGGGGTTACAATCACATTGCCTTTCTGGTGCCCGCTCCCCATCTTGCGCCCGGCGGCTGGGCGGACGTTCGTCAAACTGTTGATATATTAGCAAAAAACGGCTTTGAAACGCTGATAGACGTGGTCTATAACCACAGCGGTGAGGGCGACGAACTGGGCCCGACGGTGTGCTTCCGCGGGCTGGACAATGCCGCCTATTATCGCTTGCAAGACAATAAACGTTTTTATATCAATGATATGGGCTGCGGCAACTGCTTGGCGCTGGAGCGCCCGCATCTGGTGCGCCTTGTGATGGACAGCCTGCGCGCATGGGCCGAATTTGGCGGCGTGCATGGCTTTCGCTTTGATCTGGCAACGGCCCTTGGCCGCCGCCCGGGCTTTGACCCCGCCGCGCCGCTGATGGCCGCGATTGAGCAAGACCCGGTGCTGCGTCAGCTGAAACTCATCGCCGAGCCGTGGGACATCGGGCCGGGCGGCTATCAGCTTGGGGCCTTTTCCGCCGCATGGGGCGAATGGAACGATCAATACCGCGATACCATGCGCGAGTTCTGGCGTGGGAACGGCACATTGGCGGATTTTGCCACGAGGCTCAGCGGCTCCGCCGATAGGTTCGGGCATAAGCGCCCGTCGCGCTCGGTTAATTTCATCACCGCGCATGACGGCTTCACCCTGGCTGACCTTGTCTCGTATAACCACAAACATAATGAGGCCAATGGCGAGAACAACCGCGACGGCACCGACCAGAACCGCTCCTGGAACCATGGCGTGGAGGGCGACACCTCTGATCCGGCGATACAAGCAGCGCGCCAGCAAGACCAGCGCAACCTTCTGGCCACACTTATTTTTTCGCGTGGCACACCCATGCTCAGCATGGGCGCGGAATTTGGCCAGTCGCAGCAGGGTAATAACAATGCCTATGCGCAGGACAATAACCTCTCATGGGCGCATTGGGCCAAAGCCGACCCCGCCCTCATTGCCTTCACCCGCGACCTTCTGGCGCTGCGGCGCGAATATGCCGCGTTTTTTGGGGATCATTTCCTCACCGGTGACATGGTGAATGGCACGCGGGACGTATGCTGGCTCAGCCTCTCCGGCGCGCCGCTTCAGCCGCAGGACTGGCATGACCCGCAGCAGCCGGGCATTGTGGTGGTGCTGGCGCAAGAGGCCCGGCAGATTGCGCTGGTGTTTCATCGCGGCTGGAAAAGCACAAGTCTGGCGCTGCCACCCACACACAGGCAATGGACTTTGCGCCTCACTTCCGCCCCCCCTCAGTCCGATGCAGGGCTGGCCGCACGCAGCTTCAGCCTGTTTCAGGATTTCTGAACCTTTAGGAACGCATTTCTCCTCTTGAATTTTTGCCCAAATAGGCCAATGAAGGGGCCTCGCAAGGAGAATAAAATGCTATATGAAGCCACTGTTTCTGCATTCACCCAGCAACTCAATGCTCTGTCCACAATTTTGGACAAAGCCGCCAGCCATGCCGAAGCCAAGAAAATCGACCCACTGGTGCTGACCGCATCGCGGCTTGCACCCGACATGCTGCCCTTCACTCGCCAGATTTTGATCGCCTGTGATTTTGCCAAAAATACCTCTGGCCGTCTGGCTGGTGGTGAAATCCCAAAATTTGCCGATGATGAAAAAACCTTCGACGAGCTTAAAGCCCGCATTGCCAAAACCCTTGCCTATATCGCCTCGCTGGACAAAGCCGCCATCAATGCTGCGGCAGGCCGTGACATTGAATTCACCATCGGGCCGAATAAAATGAAAATGGAAGCGGCTGCCTATGCCTGCCGCTTTGCCTTGCCGAATTTCTATTTCCATTCGGCCACGGCCTATGACATTTTGCGCCATAATGGTGTGGAGCTTGGCAAGCGCGACTTCATGGGGCAGGTGGACGGCCTCAACGCCGCTTAAAACATAAAACAGGAGAACACTATGACCATTCAACGTTTTGGCATCGGCAAGCGCATGAGCGCGGCTGTGGTGCATGGCAACACCATCTATCTCGCCGGGCAGGTGGCCGACCAGACCGCCGGCAAAGGCGTCACAGAGCAGACCATCGAAATCCTGTCGATTATCGACGCTCTGCTGGCAGAGGCGGGTAGCGACAAGACCAAAATCCTGTCGGCCACCATCTATCTGACCGACATCAAAACCTTTGCCGAAATGAATCTGGCCTGGGACGCATGGGTGCCGCAGGGCCACACGCCTGCCCGCGCCACAGTGGAGGCCGCTCTGGCCGCGCCGCAATATAGCGTGGAAATTTCCATCATCGCCGCGAAGTAAAACAGCGCGCCTCTCTCCCCTTCATGGTGAGGAGCCAGCGTGCTGGCGTCTCGAACCATGAAGGGCAGAACACTTACCCTTATTTCAAGGCGGACTTCATGCTTCGAGACGGGCTTCGCCCTCCTCAGGATGAAGCCCGTTTTAAGAACGCGGGCAAGGCAAAACAGCCCTACCCCATCACCTTCACAGCGGTCTCCAGCCGCTCCAGCGCCGCATCCAGCGTTTCGCGTTTTTTGGCAAAGCAAAAGCGCACAATCGAGCGCACATGATCCTGCGCATAAAAGGCCGACACCGGAATGGCGGCCACGCCAAACTCCGCCACCAGCCTTTTGCAAAAGGCCTCATCGCTCAGGCCAAAGCGCGCGCAATCCATATTGACAAAATAAGTCCCCTGCGAGGGCAAAACATCCAGCCCGAGACGCCGCAAACCTTCGGTGAAATAATCGCGCGCCGATTGCAGTTCATGGCGCTGCTGATCGAAAAAAGAGTTCTCTTTCATCAGGCCATAGGCCACAGCGCTTTGCAGATTGGGCGGCGTGGTGAAGGTGAGAAACTGATGCGCCTTGGCCAGCCCGCGCATCAGCTCCGGCGCGGCGGCCACCAGCCCCACCTTCCAGCCGGTGAGCGAGAAAATCTTGCCCGCCGAGCCGATTTTGACGGTGCGCTCGCGCATTCCGGCCATGCTCATCATGGACACAGGGTGAAGCCCGTCAAACACCACATGTTCCCAAACCTCGTCACACAGCGCAATCACATCATGCTGAACACAAAATTGTGCCAGCAGCGCAAGCTGGTCGCAGCCATAGACCACCCCCGCTGGATTGAGCGGATTGTTGAACAGAACCAGCTTCGTGCGCGCATTGAACACAGCCGCGAGATCCTCCTGCGAAAAGTGCCAGTGCGGCGGCTTTAATGTTACAAAGCGCGGCACGCCGCCCGCCCGCAGCACCAGCGGCAGATAGGCATCATACATCGGCTGAAACAGCACCACCTCGTCGCCGGGCGAAATCAGCGCCAGCAAGGCCCCGGCAATGGCTTCTGTTGCACCGGAGGTGACCATGGTCTCAGTGGCCTCCAGTTCCAGCCCCTGAAAGCGGTGATAATGCACGGCAATGGCGCTGCGCAATTCCGGCAGGCCCATCATCGGCGGATATTGGTTCCAGCCGGAGACCACCGCCTCGGCCGCCTTTTGCCGCACATCGAGAGGGCCGGGATCATCGGGAAAGCCCTGCCCCAGATTGACCGCCTTATGCTCTGCCGCGAGCCGCGACATAACCTCGAAAATTGTGGTGGGAAGCTGATCAAAAACCGGATTCATGCTGGAGCTTTTTGGTAAGATGCCTTTATGTACAGCAGAGCTTAACGCGGCTCAGGCAACAGGAACAAGCATGTCGGGACAAAAACTGCATAAATCTGTTCTGGTCTTTGGCGGCACCCGCTCGGGCAAAAGCGCCTATGCGCTGAACATGGCTGAAAATTCTGGCCTTGCCCCGCTGATGATTGCCACAGCGCAAATCCATGATGATGAAATGCGCGCCCGTATTGAGGCGCACAGGTTGGAGCGCGGCCCGCACTGGAGCCTGATCGAGGAGCATCTTGACCTCACCGCCACGCTGCAGCACGCGGCGGCGGCGGATAAAATTCTGCTGGTGGATTGCCTCACGCTCTGGCTGTCCAACCTGATGTTTGCAGAGCAGGATTATATAAAGGCCGGATATGCGCTGGCCACGAGCGTGCAGGCATTGGCCGGGCCGGTGATCTTCGTCTCCAACGAGCTTGGCCTTGGCACAGTGCCGGACCATCCGCTCACCCGCCGCTTCCGCGATGCGCAAGGCAAGCTCAATCAGATCATGGCGGCAGCCTGCACCGATGTGATCTATGTGCAGGCCGGATTGCCGCGCCGCCTCAAACCCGCCCCGCCTGTGAATATTGAATTTTAAGGACACGCTATGGAACAATTTGATTACATCATCATTGGTGCGGGCTCGGCGGGCTGTGTGCTGGCCAACCGCCTCTCGGCAGACCCGCGCAACAAGGTGTTGCTTGTGGAAGCGGGCGGGCGCGACAACTGGATCTGGTTTCACATTCCGGTGGGTTATCTCTTTGCCATTGGCAATCCGCGCGCCGACTGGCTGTTCAAAACCGAAGCCGTGCCGGGGCTGAATGGCCGCAGCCTGTCCTATCCGCGCGGCAAGGTGATTGGCGGCTCCTCCTCGATCAATGCGATGATTTACATGCGCGGACAGGCCGCTGATTATGACGGCTGGCGGCAATTAGGTCTGCCGGGCTGGGGTTGGGACGATGTTCTGCCCCTGTTTAAAAAGCATGAGGATCATTTTCAGGGGCCAAGCGCGGCCCATGGTGCGGGCGGCGAATTGCGGGTGGAGCCGCCGCGCCTCTCCTGGGATTTGCTGGATGCGGTGCGGCGCGGGGCCAGCGAAATCGGCATTCCGCAGGTGGAGGATTTTAACGGCGGCAGCAATGAGGGCTCGTCCTATTTTCAGGTGACGCAGAAGCGCGGACGGCGCTGGAGCGCGGCGCGCGGCTTTCTCAAGTCCATCCTGAAACAACGCCCGAACCTGAAGCTGATCACCGGCGTTCATGTTGAAAAGATCATCCTTGAACAGGGCCGCGCCACGGGCATCCAATATCGTCAGGGCAACCAGAGCCTGCGCGCAGGGGCCCAAAATGAGGTCATTTTAAGCGCGGGGGCCATTGGCTCGCCGCAGCTTCTCGAATTGTCGGGAATCGGCAAGGGTGCGGTGCTGCAAGCCGCTGGCCTTGAAACACGCCATGAATTGCCCGGCGTGGGCGAAAATTTGCAGGATCACCTGCAATTACGGCCCATGTACCGCGTGGACAATGCCGTCACGCTGAATATGGAATATAAAAACCTGTTCAAACGCGCCAAAATGGGCTGGGACTATGCACTGTTCCGGCGCGGGCCGCTCACCATGGCCCCGTCGCAGGTGGGCATTTTCACCCGCACCAGCGCCCAATATGCCACGCCCAATGTTGAATTTCATGTTCAGCCCCTCTCGCTGGATAAATTTGGCGATGCGCTGCATGATTTTGCCGCTATGACCATGAGCGTGTGCAACCTGCGCCCCACCAGCCGCGGCTTTGTGCATGTGGCCGGGCCGGACGCTATGCTGGCACCCAAAATCCAGCCCAATTATCTGGCCAGCATCGAAGATCAGCAGGTGGCGGTGGATTCGCTGCGCCTGACACGGCGCATTATGGCCACCAAGGCGCTGGCTCCGTTCAATCCGCGCGAATTTCGCCCTGACCCCGCAGCACAGGACGACGCAAGCCTGCTGCGTGAGGCGGGCGACATTGGCACCACCATCTTCCACCCGGTTTCAACCGCCAAAATGGGCATTGATTCCGACCCGATGGCGGTGGTGGATGCGCGGCTGCGCGTGCGCGGCATCAGGGGTCTGCGCGTGGTGGACGCCTCGATCATGCCGACCATCTCCTCCGGCAACACCAATGCGCCGACCATTATGA
>DAIMHB010000086.1:0-7254 GCA_036723545.1 Beijerinckiaceae bacterium | reverse complement strand
TGGTCGAGTTCGAAAACGGCATCCGTGGCATGGCCCTCAACCTCGAAACCGACAATGTCGGCGTCGTGATTTTCGGTTCCGACCGCGAAATCAAAGAAGGTCAGACCGTCAAGCGCACCGGCGACATCGTTGACGTTCCTGTCGGCAAAGAGCTGCTTGGCCGCGTTGTTGACGCGCTCGGCAATCCGATCGACGGCAAGGGCCCGATCAAATCCGCCAAGCGTTCGCGCGTGGACGTCAAGGCCCCCGGCATTATTCCACGCAAATCCGTGCATGAGCCCATGGCCACCGGCCTGAAGGCCATTGACGCCCTGATCCCGGTTGGCCGTGGCCAGCGCGAGCTGATCATCGGTGACCGTCAGACCGGCAAAACCGCCGTGGCTCTGGACGCCATTCTCAACCAGAAGGCGATCAATCAGGGTTCTGACGAATCGGCCAAGCTTTACTGCGTCTATGTGGCGATTGGCCAGAAGCGCTCCACTGTTGCCCAGTTCGTGAAGGTTCTGGAAGAAAACGGCGCGCTTGAATATTCGATCATCATTGCCGCCACCGCCTCCGATCCGGCCCCATGCAGTTTCTGGCCCCCTTCGCCGGTTGCGCCATGGGCGAATATTTCCGCGACAATGGTATGCACGCCCTGATCGTTTATGACGATCTGTCCAAGCAGGCCGTGGCTTACCGCCAGATGTCGCTGCTGCTGCGCCGCCCGCCGGGCCGCGAAGCCTATCCCGGCGACGTGTTCTATCTCCACAGCCGTCTGCTGGAGCGCGCCGCAAAGCTCAATGAAGCCAATGGCCTGGGTTCACTGACCGCTCTGCCCGTGATTGAAACACAGGCCAATGACGTGTCGGCCTATATTCCGACCAACGTGATTTCGATCACCGACGGCCAGATCTTCCTCGAAACCGACCTGTTCTATCAGGGTATCCGCCCTGCTGTGAACGTGGGTCTGTCGGTGTCGCGCGTCGGCTCCGCCGCGCAGACCAAGGCGATGAAAAAGGTTGCCGGCAAGATCAAGGGTGAATTGGCCCAGTATCGTGAAATGGCGGCCTTCGCGCAGTTCGGCTCCGATCTTGACGCCTCGACTCAGGCACTCCTGAACCGCGGTTCGCGCCTGACCGAATTGCTCAAGCAGGCCCAGTTCCAGCCGCTGAAGATGGAAGAGCAGGTCTGCTCGATCTATGCCGGCGTCAATGGATATCTGGACAAGCTGCCGCTTGGCCGCATCAAGGCCTTTGAGGACGGTCTTCTCTCCACCCTGCGCACCTCGCATGCCGACCTTATGGACGCGATCCGCAGCTCGAAAGACCTTTCGGACGCCTCGGCCGCCAAGCTGAAGTCGGTTGTTGAATCCTTCGCCAAGTCGTTCTCGTAAAACGCCTTTTCACTGTTTAGCTGAGAAACCGGACAGATCATGCCGTCGTTAAAGGACTTACGAAACCGTATCGCCTCGGTGAAGGCGACGCAAAAGATCACCAAGGCCATGCAGATGGTTGCGGCGGCAAAATTGCGTCGCGCACAGATGGCGGCTGAAGCCGCGCGTCCTTATGCCGAGCGTATGGATGCGGTTCTTGCCAATATTGCTGCCGGAGTTTCCGGCAGCGCACCCCTCCTGCTCACCGGTACCGGCAAGCAGGACACGCATCTTCTGGTTGTCTGCACCGCCGAGCGCGGCCTGTGCGGCGCGTTCAATTCATCGATCGCCCGTCTTGCCCGCGACAAGGCCAATGCCCTCATCGCCGAAGGCAAAACCGTCAAGATCATCTGCGTCGGCAAAAAGGGCTATGATGTTCTGCGTCGTCTGTTTGACAAAAACATTATCGAACTGATTGAATTGCGCAGCGTCAAGCAGATCGGTTTTGCCAATGCGGAGCCGATCGGCAAGAACATCATTGCCCGTTTTGAAGCTGGCGAATTCGATGTCTGCACGCTGTTCTATTCCAAGTTCAAGTCGGTAATTTCGCAGGTGCCCTCAACATTGCAGTTGATTCCTGCCGAAATTCCGGCGGCGGGCGGCCGCAATGGTTCAGATTCAACCTATGAATATGAGCCCGGGCAGGACGAAATTCTCGAAACCCTGCTGCCGCGCAATATTTCCGTGCAGGTGTTCCGTGCATTGCTGGAAAATGGGGCCTCGGAACAGGGTGCCCGCATGAGCGCAATGGACAGCGCCACACGCAATGCCGGTGAAATGATCAAAAAGCAGACGCAGAAATATAACCGTTCGCGTCAGGCTATGATCACCAAAGAACTGATTGAAATTATCTCGGGCGCCGAAGCCCTCTGACGTCTTAAAAAGTGAGGATGTAACATGGCAAACACTGCCGCACAGGCCGCTCCAGGCACAAGCATGGGTCGCATCACCCAGGTCATCGGCGCTGTCGTTGACGTGAAATTTGATGGTCACCTTCCCGAAATTCTCAACGCGCTTGAGACCACCAACAATGGCAACCGTCTGGTTCTCGAAGTGGCGCAGCATCTGGGCGAATCCTCGGTGCGCTGCATTTCGATGGATACATCGGAAGGTCTTGTTCGTGGCCAGCAGGTCATTGACACCGGCGCGCCGATCATGGTGCCCGTGGGTGAGGAAACCCTTGGCCGCATCATGAACGTCATCGGCCTGCCGGTGGACGAATGCGGTGAAATCCCCACCACATCGCGCCGCGCCATCCATCAGCCTGCCCCAAGCTATGCCGAGCAGGCCACGGAAGCCCAGATTCTTGAAACCGGCATCAAGGTTGTTGACCTGCTCGCGCCTTACGCCAAGGGCGGCAAGATCGGCCTGTTCGGCGGCGCCGGCGTCGGCAAGACCGTTCTCATCATGGAACTGATCAACAACGTCGCCAAGGCGCATGGTGGGTATTCGGTGTTCGCCGGCGTGGGTGAGCGTACCCGCGAAGGCAACGACCTTTACCATGAAATGATCGAATCCAACGTCAACAAGAACCCGAAGGAACATGGCGGCTCGGCTGCCGGTTCAAAATGCGCGCTGGTTTACGGCCAGATGAACGAGCCTCCGGGGGCGCGTGCCCGCGTCGCCTTGACCGGCCTCACCGTTGCCGAGGACTTCCGCGACAAGGGTCAGGACGTGCTGTTCTTCGTCGATAACATCTTCCGCTTCACACAGGCGGGTTCGGAAGTGTCGGCGCTGCTGGGTCGTATTCCTTCCGCCGTGGGCTATCAGCCCACTCTGGCGACCGACATGGGCGCGCTGCAGGAACGCATCACCACCACCCAGAAGGGTTCGATCACCTCGGTGCAGGCCATTTATGTGCCCGCCGACGACTTGACCGACCCGGCACCGGCCACCTCTTTCGCCCACTTGGACGCAACCACCGTGTTGTCCCGCTCCATCGCGGAAAAGGGTATTTATCCGGCTGTGGATCCGCTCGATTCGACCTCGCGTATGCTCAGCCCGCTCGTGGTGGGTGAGGAACATTACGGTGTTGCCCGTCAGGTGCAGCAGGTGTTGCAGCGTTATAAGGCGCTTCAGGACATTATCGCCATTCTGGGCATGGACGAACTCTCGGAAGAAGACAAGATTGCTGTGGCCCGCGCCCGCAAGATCGAGCGCTTCCTGAGCCAGCCTTTCCATGTGGCCGAAGTGTTCACCGGCTCGCCCGGCAAGCTGGTGCCCCTGGCTGACACGATCAAGGGCTTCAAAGGCCTTGTCGAAGGCAAATATGACCATCTGCCGGAAGCTGCATTCTACATGGTGGGCACCATTGAAGAAGCCGTTGAAAAGGCTGCTAAAATGGCCGCTCAGGCTGCTTAAGGCACAAACGTTTAAGAGCAGGCACAGGCGGCCTGCTCTCAAACGCTATGAGGAGCTTAAAATATTATGGCAACATTCCACTTTGAACTCGTTTCTCCTGAAAAAATGCTGTTTTCGGGAGAAGTTGATCAGGTTGTCGTGCCCGGCGCGGAAGGCGAGTTCACCGTTCTTGCAGGCCATGCTCCGTTCATGTCCAGCCTGAAGGCCGGTGTTGTGTTTTTCGATGAGGGGGCCGGTCATGGTCGCCGCATTGTGGTGATCGGTGGGTTTGCCGATGTCGGCGCCAAGGGCCTGACCATTCTGGCTGAGCGCGCCTCACCTATCGAAGAACTGACCGTTGAGCTGATGAATCAGGAGATCATCCATGCGCAGACCCTGCGCGAGGCTCTTGAAACCAATGAAGAGCGCGACGCCGCCGACATTAAAATCGCCCAGTTGCAGGAATTGCGCGACGTTCTGGCGAAATAATCTCGTCATATATGAATTAAAAGGCCCGCGTCATGCGGGCTTTTTTATGCGCGGCGCAGCATGAACACGGCCTGCTCGCCAAATATATTCCACAGCCACCAGGGTGCGCGCACCATCATCGGCTTGCCGAAACGATCCAGCGCCACGGCGCGCTCGATGGTGGCGCCAATGTCGCGGGTCATATCCACAAAATCCTGAATGGTGCAGAAATGAATATTCGGCGTGTCATGCCAGGAATAGCTCAAATTTTCTGTCACCGGCATCTTGCCCTTGAACAGGATCTGGCTGCGGATGCGCCAATGGCCGAAATTAGGAAATGACACAATGGCATGTGTGCCAATGCGCAGCATATCCTCCAGCACATGCTTGGGCCGCTGCGTCGCCTGAAGCGTCTGGGATAAAATCACATAATCAAAAGAATTGTCGGGATAATAGGACAGATCCGTGTCGGCATTGCCCTGCACCACCGACAGGCCACGGCTGACGGCCTCATTCACCCCGCGTTGTGACAATTCTATTCCGCGCGCATCCACATTGCGGGTGTGCGTGAGCAGAGCCAGCAAGGCCCCATTGCCGCAGCCCACATCCAGAACGCGCGCACCTGCGGCCACCATCTCGGCAATCATCAGAAAATCGACACGCGCCGCGTCCCGCGCCGTGACGTTTTGTGCACATATATCCGCTGCATGGCTCATTGCATTATCCTGTTATCTTGCGGGCGCGGGCTGCCGCCGTGAGAAACCCATGGGTCGTGCCAATAAAATCCGGCTCATAGAGCAGGAATGCGTCATGGCCCTTGTCTGATTCAATCTCGACAAAAGATACGGACGCCCCCGCCGCATTGAGCGCATGGACAATGGCGCGCGAGGCGGAGGTGGGATAGAGCCAATCCGTGCTGAAGGACACCACACAAAAGCGGGTTTTTGTGCCTTTGAAAGCCGCAGCCAGCGAGCCGCCATAATCAGCGGCCAGATCAAAATAGTCACAGGCGCGTGTCACATAAAGGTAGGAATTGGCATCAAACCGGTCAACAAAACTCGCGCCCTGATACCGCAGATAATTTTCGATCTTGAAATCCGCATCAAAGGAAAAGGTGCGCTCCTGCCGGTTTTGCAATTCACGGCCAAATTTGTTCTGCAGGGCATCATCGGAAAGATAGGTGATATGCGCAGCCATACGCGCCACCGCAAGCCCCTTGATGGGCGCAACATCCTCATCGAGATAACGGCCATTGCGCCAGTCCGGATCCGCCATAACGGCCTGCCGTCCAACCTCGTGAAAGGCAATATTCTGCGAGGAATGTTTCGCCGCTGTCGCCACCGGCAAGGCACAAAACACCCGCTCAGGATAGGTGGCCGCCCATTGCAGCACCTGCATTCCGCCCATCGAGCCGCCCGCCACACAGAACAGCTGGTCAATGCCCAGATGATCGATCAGTCTGGCCTGCGCCCGCACCATGTCGCGGATGGTGAGCACCGGCAAATCCAGCCCATAGGCCTTACCTGTCGCCGGATTGGTGGAGGCCGGGCCGGTTGAGCCCATGCAGCCGCCGATCACATTTGAGCAGATGACAAAATAAATATTCGTATCAATCGGCTTGCCCGGCCCGACCATAATATCCCACCAGCCGGACTTGCCTGTCACCGGATTGACATTGGCCACATGCTGATCGCCGGTCAGCGCATGACAGATGAGCACGGCATTGGTTTTAGCCGCATTGAGCTGGCCGTAGGTCTGATAAGCCAGTTTCAGCGGCGCAATCTCCCCACCCGAATCAAGTTTTAAGGGTTCATGCGCCGGAAATTCAACAGTTAGACTATGCGGCGCATCCGCCTCGCGGGTTACAATGGGACGCTTGATTTTTGCGGTCATCACGGGCCTGACAGGTTAAATGTGTCGTTCTATATGACGAACATATTGTCCGATAATTAGAATAATATCGGCTGCAAAGTCAAGCCCGCACCCTAAGCCTTCTCCAGACGGCGCGCCAGCTTTTGCACGCTCCGATATGCGCGAAATCTTTGCAATCTTGATCCGCGCCCGCTATGAACAGACTATATATCATAAGGCCCGAACATTATGGCTGAACCCGAAAAATTTGAAACCCTGGCCGATCTGCGTGTGGATATTGACCGCATAGACGCGGCCATGCACGCCTTGCTGATGGAGCGCGGCACGATCATCGACCGGCTGATCGCGGTCAAGGCGCGGCAGGGCGGCGGCTCGGCCTTCCGGCCAGGGCGCGAGGCCTCAATGATGCGGGACATTGTGCGCCGTCACACCGGCCATCTGCCTGTGGACACGGTGGAGAGTATCTGGCGCATTATTATTTCCACATTCACCTATGTGCAGGCGCATTATTCCGTACATGCCGATATTATGGGCGGCGACGCCAATATGCGCGACTCTGTGCGGTTTCATTTCGGGTTTACAGTGCCCTTCATCGCGCATAATGGCGCGTTGGGTGTGATTGACTCTGTGGCCGCTGCGGCGGGCGATCTCGGCATGATCCGCGTGGAGGGACACACCTCGGCGGGCGCATGGTGGCTGAAGCTGGCTGAACCGGATGCGCCGAAAATCATTGCGCGGCTGCCCTTTGTCGAGCGGCCCGACCATCCCGCCGGTATGCCGGTATTTTTGCTCAGCAAGCCGCTGAATGAGGCGGCGGCCCGCGATACTGTTATCTACGCGCTCTGTCTGGAGCGCTGGCGCGAGGCCATTCCGGCTGAGCTTGGTAAGCTGGGGGGCGAAATCATCGGCAATGCGGCCATAAGCAATGGTTTGAGCCTGCTGGTTGCCCTGCCCGGCGCAACACCACCAGATGAAGTGAAATCCGTTTTCGCCACTCTCGACGTGGGCGATTTACGCATTGCGGAAGCCGGCAGCCACGCGGCACGCTTTTCATTTGGCAGCTAAGCCCGAACACGGAGTATTCAAGTGACATCATCCCCTTCCCGCCCCGTGCCACGCGCCGCGGTCATGAATATCGAAGCCTATGTTACGGGCAAAAG
>DAIMHB010000085.1:0-7326 GCA_036723545.1 Beijerinckiaceae bacterium | reverse complement strand
CGGCCAGATCACCGGTGCCATTCTGGATGGCCCGCTGGCCTTCGACAATGCCGTTTCCGAAGAGGCAGCCCGCACCAAGGGCATTGTTTCACCGGTTGCGGGGCGTGCCGATATTTTCATGGTGCCGGACCTTGAAGCTGGCAATATGCTGGCCAAGCAACTGGAATATCTGGCCGATGCGCAGGTGGCGGGCATTGTGCTGGGGGCGCGGGTGCCGATCATTCTGACCAGCCGCGCCGATAAAACACTGGCGCGGCTCAGCTCCTGCGCCATTGCCCTGCTGCTGGCACGTCACACACCGGAGAAAAAGGCGTGACCACGGCCATTCTCGTGCTCAATGCCGGTTCATCCAGCATTAAATTTTCTGCCTACCAAAGCGGCAGGCGTCCGGACAGGAACAGTCTGATCTGTGAGGGGGAATATGCGGGCATCCGTGAACATCAAGGGCCGGAGCATCACATCCGCTTTACCGCCAAGACTGCCGCAGGTGCGGTTCTGGCCGACAGGGCTCTGGCCACAGGCTCCAGCCATGAGGATGCGCTGTCCTGCTTGCTGACATGGTTTAGCGAGCAATTTCAGTCTGTTCAGCTGGTGGCTGCGGGGCATCGCATTGTACATGGCGGCGCACATTACAGCGCACCGGTGTTGTTAAATCCGGACACGATGACCGCGCTGCGCCAGCTTATACCGCTGGCACCGCTGCATCAGCCGCATAATCTGGCAGCCGTCGATGCCCTGCAAAAGCTGCATCCCGATTTACCTCAGATTGCCTGCTTTGATACGGCGTTTCATCAGGGCCAAGCGCCATGGGTGACAGATTTTGCCCTGCCCCATGCGCTGACCGAGGAGGGTATCCGCCGGTATGGATTTCATGGCCTGTCCTATGAATATATCACCGCTGTGCTGCCCGACATTATGGGGGCGGAGGCTGCCCAGGGGCGCATCATCATTGCGCATCTGGGTGCGGGGGCCAGCATGTGCGCCGTGAAAAATGGCAAAAGTGTTGCAACAACAATGGGTTTCACCGCGCTGGACGGCCTGCCGATGGGTCGCCGCTGCGGCACGCTCGACCCGGGTGTGGTGCTCTATCTGGCGCAGCAGAAAGGCATGAGCATCGAGGCGATCAGCACGATGCTCTATCATGACTCCGGTCTGTTCGGCATATCGGGCCTCAGCGACGATATGCGCACGCTTCTGGCCAATGAGGCACCGCAAGCTGCTGAAGCTATAGCGCTGTTCACCTATCGCTGTGCGCGGGAAATCGGCTCGCTGACGGCGGCGCTTGGCGGGCTGGATGCGCTGGTCTTTACCGCCGGAATTGGCGAACATGCGCCTGAAATCCGCCGGCAAATTTGTGAACTCAGCACATGGCTAGGTGTGAATATCGACACGGCCGCCAATCTGGCGGGTGCGCCTCGGATATCCGGCGCGGGGTCAAAGGTGACATGCTGGGTGATTCCGACCGATGAAGACCTGATGATTGCCCGCCATGTCTGGGAACTGACAGTGAGTTGACCAAGGTCAAAGCCATTTCCGGCGGTCATGTCATAGTGGCCATGTGTAGGCGTAAAGGAGAGTACACCATGTTCAAAGACATTATGGTTCACCTTGACGGCAGTGCGGAGGATGAGTCCCGGCTCAGCTTTGCGGAGGGTCTGGCGCAGCCTTTTGAGGGTCATATCACCGGTGTGTTCACCAATCTCCTGCCCGATTCAGCCTGGCTTGGCGCCACCGACGCCAGCGGCACCGTTGTTCAGGTGCTCATCGAAATGGAAGACCGCGCCCGCACTGAGGGCGACCGCATTTTTGCACATCTGGCCGAGCGCCTGCCCCGACTCGCCGCTGTCACAGAATTGCGGCGGCTGGAGGCCGGTGTCTATCAGATCGAACAGGATGTGACCGCGCTGGTGCGCAGCAGTGACGTGTTTATCATGACCCGCCCTTTGGGGCCGGAAACGAACGGTCGCTGGGCCGATATGCTGGAAGCCGTATTGTTTGACTCAGGCCGTGCCGTCATCGCGGTGCCACCCGGCTATAAAAAATCCGGCCCGATCCGCAAGCTCCTGCTCGCATGGCAGGACTCGCGCGAGGCGGCCCGCGCCGTGTCTGAAGCCCTGCCCCTGATTCACAAGGCCGATATGACACGCATTGTGATTATAGAGGATGAAAAGAAACGGATGGCCGCGCATGAGGCCCCCGCAGGCGACATTGCCCGTCATCTGCACCGCCATGGCGCCGCTGTGGAGATCATGCCTGTCGATCTGCCCGGCCGGCCCGTCAGCGAGCGTATTCTCAAAGCCGCACATGAATGGGCCCCGGACCTTATTGTCATGGGGGGCTATGGCCATTCACGCTTCAGGGAATGGATTTTGGGTGGCACGACACGGGATATGCTGATGCATTCGGACATTCCGCTGCTGATTGCCCACTGAGCTCAAAAAAACGCCGCCGCATCACAGGATGGGCGGCGTTTATTCTGATCCGGTCAGGAACGGGACAAAGTGTCAAGACCCAGCAGGCTGTAAAGCGGGCAGGTTCCAACCAATCCCGTCACCAGAGGAATGACGCCAATCCAGCCGATCCAGTTCCAGTGTCCCTGTTCAAAGCCAAGAGGAATGGCATAAGCAATCAGAGCAAGGCCAATGATGATGCGGATGGCGCGATCAAACATGCCAACATTATTGGTCATATCCTTCTCCTTTTGAAAACGACCGCTTGCGCAAAGGAAGGCGCAAAGGCTGCATGTGGGCAGCGCGCTGCGCAACTCCAGCGACCATGCCGGTCCATCCAACACATAAAATAAATGAAATGATGAAAAGAGTTTCAGGTGTCATAGGATCACCTCCGCAATCTGACGCCGCACTTCACACCCGCAGCGCAATTTCTTCCTGCCCACTTCAGCAGAACGTGATCATTCTACGCTTATTTACGGCCTTACGCCATGAGGAAGATCAATGTTAAAGGGCTGAGCGACCCCGCAGAAGCGGCTGAAACCGGCGCAGAAAGCTGTTTCAAGTGGCGGGCAACATGTTATAAATTCATATTTTAAAACAATATTCCGTTCATTGTCCCATTCTTAGAGGTTTGCACCATGGAAGAAAAGCATACGTTCAGCATGTGGTATTTTGTGATCGCCACCGTGCTTCTGTTGGCTTTTCAGGTTTTATGGACAACCAGCCAGCAGATTGAAACCATCCCCTTCAGCCAGTTTGAAACCATGCTGCATGACGGCACCTTCTCCGAGGTGATGGTGGCGGACAAATATGTGCAGGGCACCCTGAAAACCCCCGGCGAAAAAGGCGAGAAATATGCTCTGGCCGTACGGGTGGATGGCGATATGGCCCGGATGCTGAATGACTCCGGAGTCAAATTTTCCGGCCTGATCGAAAGCACATGGCTCAAGGATGTTCTGTCCTGGGTTGTGCCGATCATCCTGTTTTTTGTGCTCTGGCAATTTCTGTTGCGGCGGATGAACAGCTCACAGGGCCTTGGCAGTTTTATGTCCATCGGCCAGAGCAAGGCCAAGATTTTTGTCGAGAAAGACATCAAGGTCACCTTTGACGATGTGGCCGGTGTCGATGAAGCCAAGGAGGAGCTGCGCGAGGTTGTGGCCTTTCTCAAAGACCCAAAGGGCTTTGGCCGGCTGGGCGCCCATGTGCCCAAGGGCATTTTGCTGGTTGGCCCGCCCGGCACCGGCAAAACATTGCTGGCGCGGGCCATGGCGGGCGAGGCCAATGTTGCGTTTTTCTCGATCAACGGTTCAGAATTTGTGGAAATGTTTGTCGGGGTGGGGGCGGCGCGCGTGCGCGACCTGTTTCAGCAGGCGCGGCAGAATGCGCCCTGCATCATTTTCATTGATGAGCTGGATGCCCTTGGCCGCGCCCGCGGCATTGCCTCGGTCACCGGCGGCAATGACGAGAAAGAACAAACCCTTAACCAGCTTTTAAGCGAGCTGGACGGCTTTGATCCCAGCAGCGGCGTGGTGTTGCTGGCCGCCACCAACAGGCCGGAAATTCTCGACCCGGCCCTGCTGCGCTCTGGCCGGTTTGATTTGCAGATTGTGGTGGACAGGCCGGATAAAAATGGCCGCACCGCCATTCTCAATGTGCATCTCAACAAAGTGACCCTTGGCACCGATGTTGTGGCCGCCGACATTGCCGCGCTGACGCCGGGCTTTACCGGTGCTGATCTGGCCAATCTGGTCAATGAGGCGGCGATGCTGGCCACCCGTCGCAGCGCCGTGCAGGTGAGCATGGCGGATTTCACGGCGGCAATCGAGCGGATCATTGCCGGGCCGGAAAAACGCAACAAGCTGCTGAATGTCATTGAGCGCAAAACCGTTGCCTATCATGAAATGGGCCATGCGTTGGTGGCCATGTCCCTGCCCCATGCAGACCCGATCAAAAAAATCTCGATCATTCCGCGCGGTATCGGGGCTCTGGGCTATACGATTCAACAGCCGATTGAAGACCGCTACCTGATGACCCGCACCGAGCTGGAATGTAAAATGGCCGTGCTGATGGGCGGGCGCGCCGCAGAACTTCTCACATTTGGTGAAATTTCCACCGGTGCCGCCGATGACCTGCAAAAAGCCACGGACATCGCACGGGCCATGGTGACGCTTTACGGCATGGATAAATCTGGGACAGGCCGTTTATGCCGAGCCGCATTCCAGCCTGCTGGAGGCGCCCGGCGTTCCCCGCACCGAACATCGTGCCAGCGAGGAAACCGAGGCCGTGATCGACCAGTCCGTGCGGCGTCTGGTCAATTCGGCCTTCGAGCGGGCATTAAAACTGCTCACCGAACGCCAGGCCTTTCTTCAAACCGGCGCGGAGCAGCTCTTGAGCCGCGAGACCCTCACCAGCGCCGATCTGGAGGCGTTCGGCATTGAGCGGCTGACGGCCTTGCCCGCCACCTGATCCCGCTCATTTAGGGTTTGGGATCAGGCATATAAACGCCTATGGAGGCTCATCCCCTCTTCACACGCGCGTGCCGTCCTCACGGGGCGGCGAGATCAGAGTGCCGGACAGAGGTTCAACAACATCCATATTGTCCTGCACCGCCCTGACACCGGGCGTATTTTCAGCCAGAATACAGGCGGCACGTTTCTCGCGCTCGTCAAACACCGTGCCGGAGAGCTCCACCGTGCCATTGCAGACCCGCACCTGAAAATACTGGTTCGCGCTCCAGCTCTGGCGCGATAATTGTTCAAAAATGGCGGTTCTGATCTGTTCATCATCGGCGCTTGCCGCCGGACTTTGCGGCAATTTGCGCACCAGCGCCCGCAACAGATCGGCACGCGACACAATGCCAACCAGTTGGCCGTTTTCAACAACCCGCAGCCGCTTGATCTTGCGTGTTTCCATAAGTGCCACAATATCGCGCAAGGGCGTGTCCCGGCGGATGGTGGCCACCTCGCGTGTCATCACCTCATCCACCAAGCGCCCATTGGCGCGGATAAAGTCCTCGGCAAGATGGCCGCGGCTGGAGAGAATATCCATCCACCAGCTGCGCTTGACATCGGTGCCGATCTCATGGCGGCGCAACAGGTCACCCTCACTGAGAATGCCCACAAGCTGCCCTTCCCGCGTCACCACAGGCAGGCCGCTGATGTGATGCATCAGCATGATATTCACCGCCTCCACAACAGGTGTTGACGGTTCCACATTGTGCAGATTCCGGCTCATCAGTTCGTCGGCAATCATGGACAACTCCCATTTCAATTTTTTAAATATTTTGCGCGGCCCGTTTTCTGTGACCGCAAAATATAAATTTGAACCTATCATAACACCGAAGAAAGAACTTTGATCTGAATCAGCGTGGGAGCCAGAGCCCGGGGAGGCTGAGAACCTGTGCCGGAGCTGCGTGCAGAACACCGCATCAGGTGGCTCACAAGGCCCCTTACCCTCCAACTGTTTCCCCGCTTCGCCAAACAGGCAATGGCTATGACAATCTGATCAAACCGCCAGCCAAGCCTGCGCCTTGCATGTATTTTATAATTAAAATCATATTTACATTCACAATATTAAAATAAAAATTTTAAATACGTCAAAAAACCACATTAATAAAAATTAATATTTTAATAAAATACAATATTTTCAATATATTTATATGAAATAAATTTTATGTATTGAGCAACTCCGTATTTTCCGAATCTTTTATCAAGATAGGTCATCGGTTTATAAATAGAACACATCATAGCACTAAATATCTATTGACTTCAGAATTGCGATTGTATTTCGCGCCTTCAAACAGCATGTGCTTATGGTGATGTGTATGTATTGCATTTTTCCCGCAGGAAAAAGCCGGAGGTTGTCATGAGTCTATTGAACGCGTCACATTTCAAAACCAATGTCCTGCCTTTCACAGATACAGACACCATCAATACGGCACAAGGGCCTGTTCGCACCTGCTGCACGTCCTGTGTGAGCAAGGCCATGGGGCTTTGCGCCGGCCTGCCGGAAAAAACGCTCGAAACAGTCTATCAAATGGCCAGAACAACACATTTTCCGGCGCACACCTCGCTGTTCAATCAGGGCGACGAAGCCAGCCGGATTTTTATCATCACCAAGGGGATTGTCCGGCTGTCCAAAACTCTGGCCAACGGACGCCGGCAGATCAATGGCTTTGCCTTTGCCGGAGAACTGATCGGCCTTGCCCCCGACTCTCTTCATGCGGTCAATGCCGATGCCATTGGCGAGGTTGTGGCCTGCCAGATTCCGGCCCGGCACTTCATGCAGCTGGCCGAAAGCAAGCCGGAGATTTTAAAACTTCTGAATACAGCCATCCTGTCCGACCTGAACACCACACAGGAGCAACTGGCCTCGATCGGGCGTCATAATGCGCAGGAACGT
The DNA here is from genome assembly GCA_036723545.1 of Beijerinckiaceae bacterium. Lineage (GTDB taxonomy): Bacteria > Pseudomonadota > Alphaproteobacteria > Rhizobiales > Beijerinckiaceae > JANXSV01. Next base: position 472 of record DAIMHB010000085.1, on the reverse strand, counting down.
GTCGCAACCCTGCTGGTCAATCTGCGCAACCGCTGGCGCGCCATCGACAACTCCTCGCATTATGTGGCCTTGCCGATGACGCGGGCTGATATTGCCGATTATTGCGGATTGTCGGTGGAGTCGGTCAGCCGGACACTGGCCGACCTGGCGCGGCAAAAAATCATCGTCATCGTTCCCAATGGCATCCGAATTCTCAACACCGCGGGCATCACCGCACTGACCCAAGGCGTTGCCCGCCTGGCATAATTCTCCATCCGGCAAGCTTTTGACCAGCACATGCCTGCGAGCGGGCCACAACCCCCTGAAAAGACGTGTATAAATATTATTATTATAGAATACCAGAAACTGCCTAAATGATAAAAAGAAATAAAATCATCTCAAACCATTCTCATTGATTATAAATAAAGAGATAGACGCTTGAAATGCATTCAATTATGATAAATTTAATAAGGAATTAAATAAACTGTCATGT
>DAIMHB010000084.1:0-7418 GCA_036723545.1 Beijerinckiaceae bacterium | reverse complement strand
GGCCTACGGCCTCCTCAGGATGACGGGGAGAAGGAACGCTCACAGTGTGTTTCCATCTAAAAACAACATGCTCTAAAATCGATAATGCCTTCAGAAATTGGATTGCAATTCGCGCGCCAAGCCGTTACCCCCGCATTACACCATCATCAAAAGGCACAGCATCATGGACGTCCGCGATTCAAACGGCACAATTCTCAAAGACGGTGACTCCGTCACCCTCATTAAAGACCTCAAGGTCAAGGGCACCTCTGTCACGCTCAAACGCGGGCAAATGTGCAAGAACATCCGCCTCACCGACGATGAGGACCTGATTGAGTGCAATGTCGACAAGGTCAAAGGGCTGGTGTTGCGCGTGGAATTTTTGAAAAAGGCGTAATCCACTTGCCCCCTCTCCCTCTGGGAGAGGGCTAGGGTGAGAGTAATCCCCCTCATTTTCTCAGAAAAACCCTCATCCTGTCCTTCTCCCAAAGGGAGAAGGAACGCTCACCATGGCCATCTTCCTCTGCTCAGGCACTCGCCCCGCTATTCCTTTTGATGTTTTCGAGTGTTGGAGTGAGTATAAAGAATATAAACTCTACCTGTTCGGGCTGGACGTATCCACTGGAATAGGCGGCGCATAGTCCAATGTTGCCTGCGTCACGGCCATATTGTCGGAAGCGGCGCCCAAACGCTCGCCGATAATCGACACCACAGCGGGCGCTTCCGCAAATGTGTCATGCTGAATCAGGCCGGAACCATTCTGGGTGATGTCATAGATTTTGACACCAAGATTATCCAGTTCGCTTCGGATCGCACCATTATGCACGTCCACAATGCCAAGGCGGGGCCGGTTTCCGGCAATGGTGGATGATAAAGACAGAGCTTTGTCATTGGCAGACGCAAAAACCGCTACGCGCGCGCCCTTGAGGCGGGCCATCTGCTGTTTGAACACATCCAGATCAATGTCCGGCGCGGCCAGCATCACATCGCCCAGATGTCCGTCCAGATTGGCATGTCCGGCAATGGCGCGCTGACGCAAGGCCTCCATCGCCAGCCATGTGCCCATGGAATGCGCCAGAATATGCACGCGCCCTACCCCCGGTATGGCTGCCAGATCGGCAATGGTCTGCTCAACAGCATCACGCGAGGCGGTGGCGCGCTCCTTGTCCGACTCATAGGCCAGAAGCTCGCCTTCGGACGGCCAAGTGAACATCACCCCGACACCGCCAAACTGACTGTCTGTCATAATCTGCGCCAGACGGTTGCGCGCCTCCTCGGCACTGGTGTTGAACCCGTGCACAAACAGCAGCACATCGCGGTTTCGTCCCACCCGGCCAGAAATATGCGCGGCCAGTGCATTTTTAAATTCGTCCTCATCCAGCTCGCTGCGGGAGGCCAGAACAAAATGTTTTTTCGGATCATCCTTGCCAAAGCTGGCCCGTTCGATCAATCCGGCCTGATGGGCAGGCGGCACTGACACCATATTGAGCGAAAAATGCGTTTCAGCCTCACCCGAACCCACTTTGGCAATCATGTCATTCTTGCGGGTGGAGGCCGAGAAAATCGGCACAATACGGCTCTGGCTGGGCTTAGAACCATTCCACATCCGGCCCACAGATTCTGTGGCTCCGCTCAGGCTGTCGAGTTGTGTGGTGCATCCGGCCAGCAGCGCGGACAAGCACAAAATCAGAACCGAGGCGCGCACCCGTGCAGCCGACATCATCAAACCCTTGAACGTTGGAAAACCTTGCCTGCCTAAAGCATATTGCATTCAAATGCGCATCCCCTCTCCCCGCCCATGCGGGGAGAGGGCTGGGGTGAGGGGCAAGCTCAGTCTAAACACCCCTCACCCTAACCCTCTCCCCATTAAAATGGGGAGAGGGGACGCTCACAACGGTTTACACCTAAACACAACGCACTCTAAATCCAGACAGACCTAACACTATTCTCACTGCCCTACAGGTCAAACATGACCAGAATACGGCATTAAAAGGCCAATGCGCCCGCAGCACGAATTTGGCCAACCTCAATGCCGTTCCAGTTGACCAATTTTGGGTACAGCCGCGCCTCCAGCGCCGCCGCCTCTGCTGTGTTTAAGGGCAAGAATTTCGCCAGAACCGCCGCCATCATCATCTCTCCGGCGCGCTCGGCACCATCATCGCATTTTATGGCAATGCCATAGCCCTGTTCCGGCAGCGCCGCACAATAGACCCCCTCCGCCCCCAGCTTGACAAAGGCGCGCTCGCCCAGAACCTGCATCACATCCGTATCAAACCGGCCTGTGCCCGCCACCATAAAGGGATGATGCGCCACAGCCCGGCGCAGGCGCATTGTTGCTTCCGCGCGCTGGGGCGCGAGTGTGTTGCCCGTGGCAAAACGGGCAAAGCCCAGCGCCAGCGCCTTCAGCGGCAGGCCAAAGGTCGGAATAGAACACCCATCCGTGCCGCAAAAATCGGGGGTCAGCTCCGCACCGGTCATCTGCTCCATGGCGGCGCGCACTTCGCGCTGCACCTGATGCCCGGCCCCGACATAGCCCTTCGGGTCCTCATCCATCGCGCAGCTGGCGCAGATAAACCCGGCATGTTTGCCTGAGCAATTATTATGCAGCGCCGTTGGCGTGGCGCTTTTGGCAAGCTCACGCGCCACATGCGGCGTCATCGGCCAATGCGCCCCGCATTCAAATGTGTCCAGCGAACGGCCCGCTTTCATCACCATGGCCAGAGCTGTCTGCGCGTGCAGCGGTTCGCCGCCATGCGAGGCACAGGCCAGCGCCAGTTCGGCCTCACTGAGGCCGTATTTATCGGCGGCGCCCGACTCAATCAGCGGCAGGGCCTGCAAGGCCTTCACCGCCGAGCGCGGATAGACCCGCGCCTCAATATCGCCAAGGCCCAAAACCAGCCCGCCTTCTGCATCAACAACCGCAAGCGAACCGCGATGGCGGCTTTCCACCTGCCCGCCGCGCAAAACATCAACCAGAACAGGATTTGCCATAGTTCAAAGCCTTTTTAACGTGTAAAATCTATCGGATTGTCTTAGTCTCTACACTCAAAGGTTTATTCTATTCAAGAAAGCAGTTGAATGACAGGTGATTATGGCGCGCTGGCCCTTCGGATTGTTGAAATCATCTGGATCAATCTTCTGCTTTCGGGCGACAATGCCATTGTCATAGCTCTGGCCTGCCGCGGCCTGCCAGATCATCAGCGCCGGACGGGCACCATCTTGGGCACTGGGGCGGCTGTAATGCTGCGCATCATATTTGCCCTGCTGGTGACACAGTTTCTGGGCCTGCCCTATCTCAAATTTGCCGGCGGGTTGCTGCTGCTCTGGATCGGCGTCAAATTGGTGACCGACGAAACCGAGCATGAGGTGAAGGCCAGCGCCAGTTTGCGGCAGGCCGTCATCACCATCGCCGTTGCCGATGCGGTGATGAGCCTCGACAATGTGCTGGCGATTGTGGCGGCGGCGCATGGCTCCACCGCCATGATCATCTTCGGGCTGGCCATATCGATTCCGCTGGTGGCTGCGGGCTCGCATCTGATTTTAAAGGTCATCGACCGCTTTCCTGTTCTGATCTGGATCGGCGCGGCGCTGATCGGCTGGGTAGCGGGCGAGATTATGGCTGGGGACGCTCTGATCATCGGCTGGGATATGGCGTCTGCCCTGCTGATGGCTGTGCTGCTGCTGTGCATTCCGGTTATTCTGAATTTCAACGTGATTTTGCGATTTTTTATCCGCTATCCGACCTTGCTCTGGCTGTTTGGCGCCGTGTGTGGCTGGGTTGGGCACATTTCAGCCTCTGATATGCAATGGCGAGAGGCCATGTCTGTCGTGCCTCTGCACAATCTTATCGCCTTCCTGCCAGCCTTTGGCGCAGCCTATGTGGTGGGGCTGGCCGGCCTGATCGAATGGAGCCAACATGCAAAAGACTGACATGCTCGCCCGCTGTATCGCGCAGGGGCGCGGCGAAGACCCTGCCGATCTGGTGCTCAAGGGCGGGCGTTTTCTCGATCTTGTCACCGGCGACATCGTTTCCGGCGATATTGCCATCTCTGGCACGCGGATTGTCGGCACGGGCGGCGCCTATCACGGAGCACAAGAGATTGACATATCCGGACAGATCGCCGTTCCCGGCTTTATCGACACGCATCTGCATGTTGAATCCTCGCTGGTGACACCGGGCGAGTTTGACCGCTGTGTGCTGCCGCATGGCGTCACCACCGCCATTTGTGATCCGCATGAAATTGCCAATGTATTGGGTCTGGAGGGGCTGAATTATTTTCTGCGCTGGTCGGAACACACCATTCTTGACCTGCGGGTGCAGCTTTCAAGCTGTGTGCCCGCCACCGAACTCGAAACCTCCGGCGCACGGCTGGAGATTGACGACCTTCTCCCCCTCAGCCACCACCCTCAGGTGATCGGCCTTGCCGAATTCATGAATTTTCCCGGTGTTTTGGCGCGGGACCCACAAGTTCTGGCCAAGCTCGCCGCCTTCCAGAGCGGCCATATTGACGGCCATGCCCCGCTGGTGACAGGGCGCGACCTTGACGCCTATTGCGCGGCAGGCATTCGCACCGACCATGAGGCCACCAGCGCGGCAGAAGCGCGCGAAAAACTCGGCAAGGGCATGACCATTCTGGTGCGTGAGGGCTCCGTCTCGAAGGATGTGCACGCCTTAAGCCCGCTGATCACGCCTGATCTGGCACCCTATATGGCTTTTTGCACCGATGACCGCAATCCGCTCGACATTGCCGAAGAAGGTCATCTCGACTTTATCATCCGCACCGCCATTGCCTTGGGGGCGCGGCCTTTGGATGCCTATCGCATGGCCTCGCATTCGGCGGCGCGCGCCTTTGGCCTGAAAGATCGCGGGCTGATTGCCCCCGGCTACCGCGCGGATATTGTGCTGGTGGGCGCGCTGGAGGCCTGCGATGTCAAACAGGTCTTCAGCGCCGGGCGCTTGGTGACACAGGCCCTGTTTGCGGCGCGCCAAGAGGTGCCTCCTGTTGGGCGCAATTCGGTCAAGGCGCGGCCTGTCACAGCTTTTGACTTTATCCTGCGCAGCCGCAAAACGCAGCATCCGGTGCTGGGCGTGGTGCCGGGCAAAATCATCACGCAGCATCTCACCCGCACGCTGCCGCTGGAAAATGGCGTTGTCGGCATAGATTTAGAACAGGATGTCATCAAAGTGGCGGTGGTGGAACGCCACGGCAAAAATGGCAATATTGGCCTTGGCCATGTGCATGGCTTTGGCCTGAAACAGGGCGCGATTGCCTCCTCTGTTGGCCATGACAGTCATAATATCACCGTTGTCGGGGCCAATGATGAGGATATGGCCTTTGCCGTCAATCATCTTGGCACCATCGAGGGCGGCTTTGTTGTGGTGAAGGACGGCATGGTTCTGGCGGAGCTGGCGCTGCCGGTGGCGGGGCTGATGTCGCTTTTACCCTTTGAGGCGGTGCATCAAAACCTGCTGGGGCTGCGCGCGGCGGCCAAATCCTTGGGCGTGACGCTGGCCGAACCGTTTTTGCAGGTGGCTTTTCTGCCGCTCCCCGTGATTCCACATCTCAAAATCACCGATAAAGGGCTGGTGGATGTCGATCGCTTCTGCCTGATTGAACACTGATTTGATAGACACAGGACACATAAATTGAGCGAAGACATCCCCTTTGACCGCAGCTTCTCGCAACATGCGGGTGATCTTGTGCAGCTTTCGCCCCTTGTGCGGCGCATTGTCTGCGACAATGGCGGGCCGTTCACCTTCACCGGCACCTGCACCTATCTGATCGGCACGGGCGAGGTGATTGTGCTTGACCCTGGCCCGATACATGCGGCGCATATCCAAGCCATACTTACGGCCACTATAAACGAAAAGATTGCCGCCATTCTGCTCACCCACACCCATATGGACCATTCGCCTGCTGCCGCGCAGCTCCAAGCGCTGACCGGCGCGCCAATCTATGGCTGCGCGCCGCATTCGCCCGCCCGCCCGCTCAATCTGGGCGAGATCAACCCGCTGGACGCCAGTGCCGACAAGGCCTATGCGCCCGATCATATCCTCCATGATGGCGAAACTCTGGACATTGCAGGCCTGCGGCTTGAAGCTGTGCATACGCCCGGCCACACCGCCAACCATCTCTGCTATGCGTTTGCCGCAGAACAAGCGTTGTTTTCGGGGGATCATGTCATGGCATGGTCCACCACCATTGTTGCTCCGCCTGACGGTTCCATGAGCGATTATATGGCCTCACTGGAAAAGCTGCGCCTTCGCAGCGAGACCATCTTCTGGCCCGGCCATGGCGGGCCGGTCAATGAGCCGCAACGCTTCATCCGCGCCCTGCTGCATCATCGCCGCCACCGCGAAAGTTCCATTCTCACGCGCCTGAGCGCGGGTGACCGCACCGCGCAAGAAATAGTTGGCAATATCTATGAAAAACTCGACCCACGCCTGAAAGGTGCGGCAGCTCTGTCGGTTTTTGCGCATCTTGAGGCGCTGGTACAACAAGGGCAGGTAATCTGCGACGGCGAGCCCACATTGGGCGGGCGGTATCAACGGGTTTAACGCGCATCCAGCTCCGTCTGGACTGCGGCGGTGAATTTGCGGATAAGGTCAGCATTGGCGCCAAAATCATGCGCGCCTAGATTTGACACCGAGCGGATATCAAGCCGCGTTCCGTCCTGCGTCGTCTTTAACCGAAGGGACACCGCATAAGGAATGCCCATCAGCAGGCTGCGGGCCTGCACCTCCAGACGCCCTTCCGCCGCGCCTATGGATGGCGGGTGCGCATCAATCACGCGCCAGCGCAGTGTTTTCACCACAGTCTGCGCAATGGAAAACGCATCCTGCACATCCATGTCCAGCATCAGCGGCTGAATATCCGGATAGGCCCTGATCTGCGGCTCGCGCTGGCTGCGGGACAGGCTTGCCGGCATAAAGCCACGCTGCGCAACCACTCTCACATCACCGGAAAAGGGCGGCGGCACATCCATATCTGTTGAAATATCCGTCATCTGCGGCTGGCCGAAGGAACGAACCATCATAACCATCGGCCAGCCCAGCAAAGCCAGTGCCAGCACGGCGCCCGTCAGCGCCCTGCCCAGCCCCTTCACCCCCCTGTTCCAGATCGCAACGCCAGAAATGGCCGCAAGAAGCAGCGCCAGCACAGCCAGAAGCAGCGCCGCAACAAAAACCGTCACAGCGCTGGGCAGATCGGTGAAGCCGAAGCGTCCGAATCCAAGGCCAAAGCCGGCCACAGCCAAAGCCAGCACCGCGCATCTGCGGCTCCAGATGGCGGCACCAGACACAGGTTCCTCCAGAATCAAACGACGCATCAGCGGCTTTCGCCTGTTGGCAAAACATAGCTTTTAAACACTTCGCGCAGCCTGAGCTTGTTGATTTTTCCGGTCGCGGTATGCGGAATTTCATCCACAAACTGCACATC
>DAIMHB010000083.1:0-7723 GCA_036723545.1 Beijerinckiaceae bacterium | reverse complement strand
GCATTGATCCGGATGAGCTCACCCCGCGTGAGGCTTTGCAGGCGCTCTACAGTTTAAAAAAGCTGATGTAAAATTTTAAACCTGTAAAATTCCGGTAAAACTGTTGATTGGATCCTATTCAGTTTACATAATTCATTTATATTTACAGTCTTGGTAATTCATTTGTAACGGTTTGCTTCTAATACTTCTCAATGCAATGCGCGGTTATGGTGTGAGGAGGCGACCTTGAACAAGTTATACCTGAGTCTGTTTCTGGTGCTCGGCCTGAGTGTTCCGGCTGCAGCTGCAGACGTTCCTTCTCGAACGATCGAACCCATGCGTCAGTCAGATATATTGCCGCAGTCGACATCGCAGGATCAGTTTACCTGGACAGGGCTTTATGGTGGCCTTGATGACGGTATTTCCGGGTCTCATACGGCTTATGATTTTTCGGGCGGCACAACGGCCAAACATAAGGGCGATGGTGCGCTGGTGGGTCTGCGTCTGGGCTATAATTATGCGCTTGGCAATGATTTCATTGCCGGAGCCGAAGTGAATGTGAATGGATCCACGGACAATGGCTCCATATCCTGCGAGAGCGGGACGGCAAATTGCGGTCATAAGGTTCGCTCATTTGGCTCGATTGATGCGCGCATGGGCTATGCACAGGACCGCTTCCTGTTTACCGGCTCAGCCGGACTTGCCTATGCCAATATCAAATATACCACCACGCCCTATAATGGCTATGCGGCAACAGCCACAGGCTCCTCGTCCAACAACATGTTCGGCTGGACGATCGGCGCCGGCACGGATTATGCGGTTACAGACCATATTTTACTCTCCGTAGGATATAAATATTACAATTTCAACAAAAAGACCGTCAATGCCGGTGTGCTGGATACAAATGCCGTGCAAATTCACCCTGTGATTAATGCTCTGACAACGGGCGTAAGTTATAAATTCTGAAGCCATTTCATGACTTTATGCAGGCATAACGGCTGGCCGGCGCCTATATGCGCCGCTGGGCAATCATGCGCTATGTCCGGATAATGGAGATATGGCCAAAAATTCGCTCGACTTGTGCAAGTTTATAATGTTCAAACTGGCATGTCAGCGTTGATCCGCCCCAAGCACTATCGGCGCTCGAACCGATGGAGATGAGGGTGAGCACGGCGATCAGATCAAATGGCGTAATATATCCCGATTTGCAGGATAAGACGGTGATTGTCACCGGTGGCGGCAGCGGTATAGGTGAGGCCATTGTCCGGCGTTTTGCCGCACAGGGCGCGCGGGTCGGGTTTCTGGATATTGCGGTTGAGCCTTCGCAAAAGCTGTGTGCGGAGCTGAACGCCGCAGGCCATCAGGTGCATTTCGAGGCCTGTGATCTGCGCGATATTGCAGCTTTGCGGCAGGCCATTGCCAATATAAAAGCAAAATTCGGCCTTGTAGGCATTTTGGTCAACAATGCCGCGCATGACCAGCGCCATGCAACGCTGGAGGTCACGCCCGAATATTTTGATGAGCGGATCGCCGTCAATCTGAAACATCAGTTTTTTGCCGCACAAGCCGTGATTCCCGATATGCAGGCTTTGGGCGGCGGGTCCATCATCAATTTCGGTTCGGTGTCCTGGATGATCGGGCAGGGCAATATGCCGGTCTATACGGCTGCAAAATCGGCGGTGATCGGCTTGACACGCTCGCTGGCGCGCGATTTTGGCAAGGACAATATCCGTGTCAATGCCATTGCGCCGGGCTGGATCATGACCCAGCGCCAGATAGACCTGTGGCTGACGCCAGAGGCTGAACAGGAGCTGCTGGAGCGGCAATGTCTGAAGCGTAAACTTGTGCCCGATGATATGGCGCGTATGGTTTTGTTTTTTGCCTCGGATGAATCAGGGGCTTGCACCAATCAGCATTATGTGGCGGACGGCGGGTGGGTCTAATGGCAGATGCATCACTGATTGCTGTGGACTGGGGCACCACGCGCCTGCGCGCCTATCTGCTGGGCGCGGACAGAACGATTCTTGATCGTATCAGCCACGCCAATAGCGGAATGCTAACTGTGCGTGAGGGCCAATTTGCAGCAACCTTGCAGGGTTGCATCGCGCCCTGGCTGGCGCTCAGGCCGGAATTGCCCGTGATCATGGCCGGTATGGTGGGCGCGCGCAACGGCTGGGTGGAAGCGCCCTATGCCAGCGCACCGGCATCCGCCCAAGACCTTGCGGCCCGGATGATGGCGGTGACCCGCGCTGACGGGGGCGAGGCTCTGATCGTGCCGGGGGTGATTTATGTGCATGAGCTGCAAGCGGATGTTATGCGCGGTGAGGAAACCCTGATTTTCGGCTGTGGCTGTGATGATGCGCTGGTGATTTTGCCGGGCACCCATTCCAAATGGGCGGCGCTGCAAGGGGGCAGCATCACAAGGTTTTCAACCTATATGACCGGCGAGATCTATGCCTGGGCCCGGCAAAATTCCATATTGAGCCGTCTGGCGCAGGAACCGGAGGATGAGGCCGGTTTTGCGCGCGGGCTTGCGGCGGCGCAGGAGGCCTGCGGCCTGACCCATACATTGTTTCTGGCGCGCAGCACGGTTCTGGCCGGCCTGATGAGCGCCCATGAGGTTGGCCCCTATCTCTCCGGTGTGCTGATTGGCGCTGAAATTCAGGGCGCTTTACAGTCGTTTGACCGGCAAACTCAAATTATACTGGTGGCGGATGGGCATATTGCGCAGCTTTATCAGCAGGCGCTGCATGTTTATGGACTGAGCGCGCAGGTGCTTGCGCCCGAAGATGCTCTTGTTGCCGGTTTGGCTGCCGTGCAGGCCTATAGGTGAACCCATGACCTTACTGAACCGTTTTAATTCTGCCCTTAAACACCAGCCGATCATCGCCATTTTGCGTGGTCTTAAACCCGACGAGGCGCTTGATGTCGGCGAGGCGCTGGTGAGGGCGGGCATCACCATTATCGAGGTTCCGCTCAATTCGCCGCAGCCGCTTGACAGTATTGGCCTGCTGGCCCGCGCTCTCAAAGGGCGCGCGCTGGTGGGGGCCGGCACTGTTCTGTCGCCTGAGGATGTTGAGGCCGTGCATCAAGCCGGCGGCGAACTGATCATCTCGCCCAATATGAACCCGCAGGTGATTGGCCGGACCAAGGCGCTTGGTCTTGTGTCCCTGCCGGGTATTTTTACGCCGACGGAGGCCTTTGCCGCGCTGGCGGCGGGGGCCGATGCGCTGAAAATTTTTCCCGGAGAACTGGCCAGCATGGCCTATGTCAAGGCCATCACGGCTGTTTTGCCGAAAGATGCGCGGCTTTTGCTGGTGGGCGGCGTGTCGGCGGCAACCATCGGCCAATGGAAAAATAGCCCCATTGCCGGTTTCGGCATAGGTTCGTCCATATTCAAGCCGGGCATGAGGCCGGATGAGGTGCAGAACCGCGCCTCAGAGCTGATCAGCGCATGGCAGCAGGCCTGAGGGAGATGTCACGATGATTGTTGTGTTCGGCTCGATCAATATAGATCTCGTTACCCGTGTGGCCGCGCTTCCCGCGCCGGGCGAAACGGTGCTCGGCCCGTCTTATGATACGATTCCCGGCGGCAAGGGTGCCAATCAGGCTCTGGCCGCGCGCCGCGCCGGGGGTGAGGTTGCACTTGTCGGCGCTGTCGGTCAGGATGGGTTTGCCGATGTCGCTTTGCAGTTGTTGCTGCGCGATGGTGTGGACTGCACCCATGTTGCCCGTGTTGCCGCCCCGACAGGTGCGGCGTTTATCACGGTGGATGCAAATTCCGAAAATATCATTGTTGTGGCCTCGGGCGCCAATGGCTATGCCCGGGCGGCGCAGGTCACTCTCAAGGCTTCAGATATATTGTTGCTGCAACGCGAGGTGCCGGACAGCGAGGGCGAGGCGGCGGCACGCCAGGCGCGGGCCTCTGGGGCCAAGGTTATGCTCAATCTTGCCCCCGCAGGGGCAATTTCGCGCGATTATCTTGCCCATACCGACATTCTGGTGATGAATGAACATGAGGCTGGAGTTCTGGCAGAAGCGCATGGGCTTGACGCTCGCTCGCCGGAACTGGCCGCTCTCGCCCTGCACCAGACCTTCGGCCTGACCACGATCGTGACCCTGGGGGCTGAGGGAGCTGTGGCCTTTGAGGCTGGCATACGTTATGCGGTTGCCGCCCTTGCGATCAGCCCTGTGGACACAACAGCCGCCGGAGATACATTTGTGGGTGCGCTGGCGGCCTGTCTGGCGCGCGGGCAGAGCCTGTCCGAGGCCTTGCCCTTTGCCGCCGCCGCCGGATCACTGGCCTGTACGGTCAGGGGCGCGCAAACCAGCATTCCCTATCGCAATGCGATTCTGGCACAGTTGGGCTGACAGTTCTGCAATCGGACTTCGGGCGAAAACCCGGGTTTATTTTTGTCCGGTGGCCTGTGTGGCAGCAGCAGCAGCGGGTGCGGCCAATCCATTATGGCTGCTGATGCTGCTGATGGCGCTGCTGGTGAACTGGTTTGAGTCACCCGGTGAGACAAAGGGCATACATTCGGGCACGCAGGAATAGGATTCCCGATCCATACCAAGCTGCAAAATCAGCACTTTTTCTTTGGCGGCCTTGACCTCGATAATCGATTCAGAAATCTGGGCGCCTTGCGCGTCAAGCGCAATCATATTGGTCACACCATAGCCCTTGGCGGTGAGGATCATGGACCTGTTTTTTAAAACTGTGATGTCTGCAACAACCGGATTGCCGATGATCACCGTTTGCGCGTCTTTTGGCATTTTCAGAACTTTAGCCTGATCCAGAACAACCTCAATACGGTCCGGCTCTGCCTGTGCGGGCTTCAGGCCAAAGAATAGGACGAGCACAAGTCCGGCTCCGGTCAAAGCTCTTGTGCCACTCAGCATACGCATCAAATTACCCTCAGACCCACATACTCTGTATTCATCACATCAAAAAATAGTGAATGAATATTGAATACAATATTTTAAACCTTCATTTTCCTTTAAAATCTCTGAATTTCTGACCATATAAAATTTATATTGAAAAATAGTGAGATTTGAATTTATCAAATCAGAACGTCCCGGCACAACAGTCCGCTTATATTTGAAGGATTTTTGTTCATATTTTTTTTGCCACTTTGGCTTAAGCTGAAACAACGTCAATATTTCGACGCGCATTAAGCTGAAATTTTATAAATTGATTTGGAGTTTTTATGATGAGGCGTCTTTTCGCGCTTTTTTTGCAGGATGAATCCGGTGCAAGTTTGATTGAATATGGTCTTATGGCTTCATTGATTGGTATTGCCATTATGGGCGCCGTGCAGGGCACGGGATCAAAACCTCCATCTACGCTTGATCTGTCAGCCAGATAGGCCAGTATCCATAGCTGTTTTAAATCAAAGGCCCCGATTTTTCGGGGCTTTTTTATGTCTATATAGACAGTCAAACAAAAATATAATGATAAATATAAATTACATTGAAACAATTAAAAATAATTTAACTATATTTTGAACGTATAAATTTCGATTATGAGCCATTTTTTAAATATGCGGATTATTATTTTAACCTATTATAAATTTATATTTTGCATAGTGTACCTAACGTTATGCCGACGTTGAATTTGTATTCGAAGAGCATGGAACAGAGGCGAGGTAATGTTATGAAAAAATATATGATGAATTTTTTAAACGATGAATCCGGTGCAACAGCGATCGAATATGCTTTGATTGTGTGCCTTATCTCCATCGTTATTATCACAGCAGCGGGTAACGTGGGTACAAACCTGACCAGTAAATTCACCAAAATCGCGAATTCTCTGACCTAATCTTAGGCGTTGCTGGCAAACACAAATACGGCTCTGTGCTGCAGAGCCGTATTTCATTTTTCAGGTTGTATGTTAACTATAAAATAACATGCGCCTGTCAGAGTTTCAGATCTGAAAAGGCTTAACAGGCTGGAATGGTCAACAGGGGTGGTGCTGATGCTTGATCTGCTTACGCTGTTCATTTTTCCATTTCTGATGGCTTATGCGGGCGCGTCCGACCTGTTTACAATGACCATTTCAAACCGTATTTCTCTGGCTCTGGTGGCCAGTTTTATTGCTTTTGCGCTGATCATCGGCTTTCCGCTGGAAAATATCGGCTGGCATCTCACCTGCGGGCTGGCGATGCTGGTTATCACCTTCATTCTGTTCAGCTTGGGCTGGATCGGGGGCGGGGACGCCAAGCTGGCCGCCGCCACGGCTGTATGGCTCGGCTGGGTCAATATTCTCGATTATAATCTTCTGGCCTCGGTGATCGGAGGCCTGATCACCATGGCCTTCATCTATATCCGCAAGTCGCCTTTACCCGAATGGGCAGGGTCGCGGGACTGGATTGCACGGCTTTATAATGCCGATAATGGAGTGCCTTATGGACTTGCGCTGGCGGCGTCCGGCCTGATTGTTTTTCCCCAGACGGACATCTGGCGCGCGGCCATCCGGTTTTAGCGCAGGGCAATCGTGGCTGCCGCGCCAAAAAGCACGCAGGCGACCCCCCGGTTGAGCCATGTCAAAGCCCGTGCAGAGCGAAAAAGCGCCCGCGCCTGATGCGCCAGCAGGGCATAAAACAGCAATATAACAGTTAAAGTTATAATGAGCGTACTGGCCAGAACCAGATAAATATGCACCGAGAGTTGTGACACATCCACAACCAGCGGCATGATGGACAGAAAAAATACAATCACTTTGGGATTGCCCAATGTCAGGCTCAACATGCTCAGAAACAGCGGCAGGGATGCAAGGCGTGGGGTGGCCACGTCCGGCGTAACAGCAAAGACCGGTGTGGTCAGCATTTTCCAGGCCAGAAGGGCGAGATAACCGGCACCGCCATATTTAACCAGCAGAAAAACCCAGTTCAGGGTCTGGGCAATCACCGCCAGCCCTGCGGCGGCCAGTGTGAACCAGATCAGGTCACCAATGACAAAACCGGCAATCATGGCCAGAACACCGCTCAGCCCCTGTTTCAGTACGCGGGCAATCAGAGCAGCAATGCCGGGGCCGGGTGTGGCGACGGCAACACAATACACCGCTGTAAAGGTCAAAAGCTGAAAACTGTTCATGGTTTCATCACCCTACCCTGTTCCACCTGAAAAATTTCGGCGCGATTGTGCAAATGCACAAAGGCTGTGGGGTCAGCGCCGGTCATCCAGACCTGTGCGCCGGACTGTTCGAGGCTGGAAAACAGCGCCTCCCGCCGGCTGGGGTCAAAATGCGCGGCAATTTCATCCAGCAGGATCAGGGGGGCCAGTGCGGTCATCTGCGTTACCAGACGGGCATGGGCCAGCACAAGGCCGGTGAGCAGCGCTTTTTGCTCGCCGGTGGAGGATTGGGCGGCATCTGTTGATTTTGGCCCGTGTTTCACCCGCAGATTCGAAATATGCGGCCCGGCAGATGTGCGTCCGGAAGCCGCATCCCGGCCCCGCAGCGCATATAATAGCGCGCGCAGTTTTTCTTCCGCAATCACCGCCGGATGTTCGAGACAGAGCTGGTCAATCTCTCCTTGCAGACTGATTTCGGCCCAGGGAAATGGTGAGCTGTCGTCTTTTTCCTGTAAAATCAGGCTTTGCAGCCGGGCCAGCGCCTCATGCCGCGCTGTGGTCACGGCAACACTCAGTTCTGCCACCTCCCGTTCGGCAGCATCCAGCCAGAGTCTGTCTGTTGACGGCTCGCTCAGCAGGCGGTTGCGGTTGCGCAGGGCACGGTCCAGCGCCG
>DAIMHB010000082.1:0-7757 GCA_036723545.1 Beijerinckiaceae bacterium | reverse complement strand
ATCCCGGATGTTTCGGTGGTTGTTCCTGTGCGCAATGAGGCGGGCAATGTCGCGCCGCTCATTGCCGAAATCACCGCTGCCTGTGCGGATTTTGACACTTATGAAATTATCTATGTGAATGACGGATCGACCGATGCGACTGCGCCGGAACTGGCGGCCTTGCAGCTCACGCATCCGCCTCTGAGAGTTGTGCACCATGCGCAAAGCTGTGGCCAATCGGCGGCGGTGCGCAGTGGTGTGCGGGCTGCGCGCGCGGAAATCATCATCACTCTGGATGGTGACGGCCAGAACAATCCGGCCTTCATTCCGGAAATGGTGAAGACATTGAAACAAGCCGGGCCGGACTGCGGCATGGTGCAGGGGCAGCGTCTGGGCCGCAAGGATACCGGCTTCAAGCGCTTTCAGTCCCGCCTTGCCAATAAGGTGCGCGGCGCCGTTTTGCAGGATGGCACACGCGACACCGGCTGCGGGCTGAAATGTTTTTATCGTGCGGTCTATCTCTCTCTGCCCTATTTTGATGCCTTGCACCGCTTCATGCCGGCTTTGGTCAAGCGCGAAGGCTATACGCTGGCTTATCTCGATGTTATCGACAGGCCCCGTCATACAGGTGTGTCAAATTATGGATTTTTCGACCGTTTGTGGGTGGGAATCGTTGATCTGATCGGCGTGCGCTGGCTGATCCGCCGCCGCAAGCGTGTGCCTAAGGTTTCGGAGACACGTCATGCTGGCTGAAGGCTGGACGCATTTGAGCGCCTATCTCAATTCAGTCTTTCTCAATTCGCTGGATGGCTGGGTAATCATCGGCCTCATTGGCCAGTTTTTGTTCATTTTGCGCTTTGGCGTGCAATGGATCGCCAGCGAGCGCGCGGGCCGCAGCATTATTCCACTCAGCTTCTGGTATTTATCGGTGGGTGGCGCGATTATGCTGTGCGCCTATGCCATTTACCGGCGTGATCCGGTGTTCATACTGGGGCAGGGGCCGAATGTATTGATTTACATCCGCAACCTGATGCTGATCAACAAGGAAAAGAAATCCGGGCAGCCCTAAGGCTCAGAGATTTTTCCTGTACTGAATAAAACCTGATCTGTCCGCCACTTTGTCATAAAGCCCCTGCGCCGTTAAATTGCTCTCATGTGTCAGCCAATAGACGCGGGCGGCGTTGTTTTGCCGGGCCTGTGCATAAACCGTTTCGATCAAAGCCCGACCGATCCCTTGTCCCCGCAAAGCGTCGAACGTGTAGAGATCCTGTAAATAACAGGTTGGCCCGACAAACCATGTGCTGCGGTGAAAAATAAAATGCACCAGCCCCACCAAATGCCCGTCCTGTTCCGCCACCCATGCGTGGACAGGTTCCAGCCCGTCAAAAAACCGGCTCCATGTGGCCTCTGTCACATCAGCCGGAGCCGGTGATTCGTAAAAATGCCGATAGGCCTGCCAAAGCAGGACCCACTGGTCATAATCCTTGCGTTCAATGGCGCGTATGGTCACAGACATCATATCAGTCCTGAAGATTAAAAAAGCCCCGACATCATAAATGTCCGGGCCTTTTTATCATGTTGAATCTGCGGCTATGGATCAGCGGCGGCTGATCGGCTCATAATCGCGGCGGGGTGAGCCGGTGTAAAGCTGGCGCGGCCGCCCGATGCGCTGACCCGGTTCCTCAATCATTTCCTTCCACTGGGCAATCCAGCCCACTGTGCGCGCCAGAGCGAACAAGACGGTGAACATGGAGGTGGGGAATCCCATGGCCTTGAGGGTGATGCCGGAATAGAAGTCAATATTCGGATAGAGCTTCTTTTCGATGAAATATTCATCGCTCAGGGCAATGCGTTCCAGTTCCATCGCCACATCCAGCAGCGGATCATCCTTGATGCCAAGTTCAGCCAGCACTTCATGCGTGGTTTTCTGCATGATCTTGGCGCGCGGATCATAATTTTTATATACGCGATGGCCGAAACCCATCAGGCGGAACGGATCGTTCTTGTCCTTGGCGCGGGCGATATAATGGGGAATACGGTCAACAGAGCCGATTTCTGCCAGCATTTTCAATGCGGCTTCGTTGGCGCCGCCGTGCGCCGGCCCCCAGAGACAGGCAATGCCCGCCGCAATGCAGGCGAAGGGATTGGCGCCCGAAGATCCGGCCAGACGCACGGTTGAGGTGGAGGCATTCTGCTCATGGTCGGCATGAAGAATGAAAATCCGGTCAAGAGCGCGCGCCAGAACTGGATTGGCGTGATACTCCTCACAGGGAACCGCGAAGCACATATTCAGGAAATTGGCCGAATAATCGAGGTTGTTTTTCGGATAAACGAAAGGCTGGCCGATGGTATATTTATAGGCCATGGCCGCAAGGGTCGGCATTTTGGCGATCATGCGCATGGACGCCACCATGCGCTGGTTCGGATCCGAAATGTCGGTTGAATCGTGATAGAAGGCCGAAAGCGCGCCAACTGAGGCCACCATCACCGACATGGGATGGGCATCGCGGCGGAAGCCCTGGAAAAAGCGGGCCATCTGTTCATGCACCATGGTGTGGCGTGTCACGCGGAAATCAAAATCCGCTTTCTGCGAGGCGGTCGGCAATTCCCCATGCAGCAGAAGATGGCATGTTTCAAGGAAGTCGCCATTTTCAGCCAGTTGCTCGATCGGATAGCCGCGATAGAGCAAAATGCCCTCATCACCATCAATATAGGTGATTTTTGATTCGCAGCTTGCGGTTGATGTAAAGCCGGGGTCATAGGTGAACATGCCCGTCTGGCCATAAAGCTTGGCGATGTCAACAACATCAGGCCCGATTGTGCCAGAGCGCACAGGCATATCAACCGATTTATCGCCAATTTTAAATGTGGAGGAAACAACACTCATCGAACAGCCCCTTTATGATTGTCGTCGCGCGCAGTTCCGGCACGTGCGGCAAAAATTGTGCATTGCGAAAAATCTAAACCATTGTCACGACGCCTTCAAGACGACGAATTGCTTATATATCCTGCAAATTTTGAATATATGACATTCTTTATGATGAGGCTTGCTTGAGCATGACCTGTGCAGGAATCATCTGGCGGCGTCTTGCAATCTTCCTAATGACTCCTCACGGCCCAACACCTCCAGCACATCAAAAATGCCGGGAGAGGTGAGCCGTCCGGTGAGCGCCGCCCGTAAAGGCTGTGCGGCCTGCCCCAGTTTGATTCCGGCCGCTTCAGCATAGGCACGCACGCTGGCCTCGATTTCACTGGCCGTCCAGGGACTGATTGCGCTTAAAAGCGGCAAGATTCCGGCCAGATGCGACGCTCCGCCTGACTCCAGACAGTCTTTTGCCTTTGCATCTAGCGCCAGAGGGCGGGTGGCGAACAGAAAACCAGCTCCGTCCATCAGTTCATTCAATGTTTTGGCCCGCTCTTTCAACCCGGGCAAGGCTGCCAGAAGCTGGGCCTGTTTGGCCTCTGTCATCAGCGGCACAAGATGCTTATGCGCCTCCAGATAGGGCAGGGTGCGCAAGATCTCGGCCATCAGTTCAGCGTCACTGGTGGAGCGCATATAATGGCCGTTCATATTTTCCAGTTTTGCATAATCGAAGCGCGAGGGTGAGCGCCCGATGCCCGCAAGCGAAAAGGCCTCAATCATCTCCTGCGTATTGAAAAATTCGCGGTCGCCCTGACTCCAGCCCAGCCGCACCAGATAATTGCGCACAGCCGCAGGCAGATAGCCCATGGCGCGATAGGCATCGACACCCAATGCGCCGTGCCGTTTGGACAATTTGGCGCCATCTGGCCCGTGAATGAGCGGAATATGGGCGAAAACCGGAATATCCCAGCCAAAGGCCGCATAAATTTGCGACTGCCGCGCCGAATTGGTCAGATGGTCATCGCCGCGGATGATATGGGTGACATTCATGTCATGATCATCCACCACCACCGCCAGCATATAGGTGGGGGTGCCGTCCGAGCGCAGCAAAATCAGATCATCAAGGTCTTTGTTGGCCCACGTCACGCGGCCTTGCACCTGATCGTCCACCACCGTTTCGCCGTCCACCGGCGCCTTGAGCCGGATCACTGGCTTGAGTCCGGCGGCAATGAGAGGTTCGGCGTCTTTCGGGTCGCGGTCGCGCCAGCGGCCATCATAGCGCGGGGTGCGCCCCTCGGCGCGGGCCTTTTCGCGCATCTCCTCCAGTTCCTGTGCGGTGGCATAGCAATAATAGGCTTTGCCCTCAGCCAGCAGGCTTTCGGCGGCTTGCTTATGCCGTGCGGCGCGCGCAAACTGGAACACGGTTTCGCCATCCCAATGCAACCCGAGCCATTTCAGCCCGTCGATAATTGCATCAATCGCAGCATCGGTGGAGCGCTCCCGATCCGTATCCTCGATTCGCAGCAGCATTTTGCCGCCCTGCTTTTTGGCATAAAGCCAGTTGAACAGCGCGGTTCGGCCGCCGCCAATATGCAGAAATCCGGTGGGCGAAGGGGCAAATCGGGTAATCACAGGACGCGACATTCATAAAATCCAGTTAAGCGTGCGGAAAGTTTCTGCACGCACGCCAATGGTGTGCGCAGCTTTCCAAAATGGTTTTTCATCGTGTAACATGGCCTTGATTTATGTAAAGAGGCTGCTGGGCTGAAGGGGCAATCCGGATCGTGGACTGGGGCAGACATTCACTGAATATGCGCCCGCACGCGCAGAGCTTGGCGGGCACAACCACTGTTTGGCCCGGTTTTCATTCTGTTTGGCCATTTTTAGGTTTCGCGCAGGCCTGGGCCCGTGAAGCCGAGGAACGGCGGTTGTTTCTGTGGCTGCCGGTGGCCGCTGGTGCAGGGGCTTTGCTCTATCTTCATGCGGATACTGAACCTGTTGTCTGGCTTCCGATCGTTTTATTCAGCCTGACTGTGGCGGGTGCTGCGGTGCTGCGCGCCAGACCGGCTGCATTTATGACCTTGTCGCTGGTGGCAGCTCTGCTGTTCGGCTTTTTATGCGGCGAATTGCGTCGCTGGCGCATAGACGCGCCGGTGCTTGACCGGCCACATATTCTCTCGCTTTCCGGCATTGTGGAAGAGGTGGACATGCAGCCGCATGGGGCGCGCTTCATTTTGCGTGTTGTGCAGGCCGCGGACACGGCTGGCCATCCGCTGACGGCTGATATGTGCCCGCAGCGGGTGCGGTTGAGTGCGCGTGAGGGTGTGCATCTGGCTGCAGGTGACACTATCCGAATTTTGGCCAGGCTTTTGCCACCGGCGCGGGCCTCTCTTCCCGGGGGTTATGATTTTTCCCGCACCGCCTATTTCAGCGGGCTGGGCGCTGTTGGGTCTGTTCTGGGGCGGGTGGAAGCTCTCACGCAGGCGGATCTCACCCTTTCCGACAGGATAGAATTTGCCTTTGACCGCAGCCGCAATCGGCTGGCGGACCGCGTCAATACCATTATCGGCGGTGAGGAAGGGGCCATTGCCGCAGCTATGGTCACAGGCAAGCGGATGTTGTTGACCGAGGATGCGCTGGATGTGATCCGGCAGGCCGGAATATTTCACATTATCACCATTTCCGGCGTGCAGATGACGCTGGTTGCCGGCATGATGTTCTGGATTTCGCGGCGGATTCTGGCCTTCAGCACAGATCTGGCTTTGCGCTATCCGATCAAGAAAATAGCGGCCTGTATCGCTATCGCCGGTGCGCTGATTTATGATTTTGGCACAGGTTCGCGCGTGGGCACCGAGCGCGCGCTGTTTATGACCATGATCATGCTGGGGGCAATTTTGTTTGACCGGCAGGCCTTGACCATGCGCAACCTTGGCTTTGCCGTACTGGCTGTGGTGGTGCTGGAGCCAGAGGCTATAGCCGGAGCCAGTTTTCAGCTGTCATTTGCCGCTGTGGCGGCGCTGATTGCGCTGCAGGAGGCGCGTTATCGGGCTGTTGCGCGCAAGAGCCCGCAGGATCGGCCAGCTCGCCCCCGTCGCATCCGAGGGATTTTCTGTGTTGACGCATCTTGCGCACTGGGCGGAGGGCGGGCGGACATTATTTGTCTCGACATGTTGCGCCACGATGGCGACAGCCTCATTCATGGCCGCCAATTTTCATGATCTCAGCCCCTATGTGCTGATTGGCAATCCGCTGACTTTGGCCGTGATCGAATTTTTTGCAGTGCCGGGTGCATTGATCGGCGCGTTGCTTTATCCGCTTGGCCTTGATTCTCTGGTCTGGACTTATGTTGGGGCGGGAATCAGGCTGGTGCTCTGGGCGGCACGGCTGATCGGCTCCGCGCCGGGCGCAACGGTGCATGTGCATGATTTTGCACCCTGGGCGCTGCCGTTTTTGACTCTGGCGGTCCTGAATATGGTGATCTGGCGAAGCTGGGCCTTGCGCGCGCTGGCTGTTCCCTGTGCACTGATCGGACTTGCAGGAGCCTATATTGGCGCGCCTTTTGATATTGTCATCCCGCCCACCGGTGACTCTCTGGCGCTGCGCCAGCCGGATGGCCGCCTTGCCGTGATTGGCCGTCATCCGAGCGTGTTTGCCGCAACACAATGGCTTGCGGCGGATGGTGACGGACGAAATCTCGGGCAGGCCACCTCGCCGACACAATTATGTGATGCGACAGCCTGTGTGCAGCAGGGGCAGGGCAGCCCTAAAGTGTCGGTTGTGAATGATATGCGTGCATTTGAGGAGGATTGCCTGCGGGCGGATATTATTGTGTCCAATCTTCAGGCCCCTTCCGGATGCAAGGCCCGGTGGGTTTTTGATTCTGTCCGGTTGGCTTCGCTGGGGGCTGTCACCCTGACCTATGCGGGCCCAAGTTCATCGTTACAAAGTTTATTATTCCCATCTGCACTGCCGGATTTGATTATGAAATCCGAACGCAGCAGCCTGACAGACCGGCCATGGTCGCGCAGTCCCGACATGCGGGAGAGACGGGCGACCAGAACGAGAATCGAGGCCAAATCCTCAGAGCAGAATTCTACCATTTCGCCGGACGGGAACGCGGGCAGCCTTGTAGTGCCCGCGAAAATGCCGGTGGCACATTCAGATTCAGTCCTTGGTGCGGCCTCGGATGACAATCTGCCATTTGCGGATGATGACCTTCAGCAATAAGGCTCTCCGGTTAATACCGCCGCATCAGGCTGATCAGCTTGCCCTGAATATTGACGCGGTCTTGTGAGAAAATGCGGGTTTCATAGGCCGGATTGGCGGCTTCCAGCGCAATGGATGCCCCTTTTCGGCGCAGGCGCTTCAAGGTTGCCTCCTCATTGTCAATCAAGGCCACAATAATATCACCCGTGTCGGCCGCATCCTGACGGCGGATCAATACAGTGTCGCCATCCAGAATGCCGGCTTCGATCATCGAATCGCCACGCACTTCGAGCGCGAAATGCTCGCCCTTGCCCAGCAGTTCCGGCGGCACGGAAATGGTGGTCAGACGCGACTGAATGGCTGAAATGGGGGTGCCTGCGGCAATGCGGCCCATCACGGGAATGGCAACAGCCTGTTGCGCATCATCGGGATTCGCGGGGGTCGCCTGCGGACGCACACGGCCAAGATTGCCCTCAATTACGCTGGGGGCAAATTTCTGGCCACGCTGCGGTGAGGGGGAAGAGGATTCTGGCAAGCGCAACACTTCAAGGGCGCGGGCGCGGTTGGGCAGGCGGCGGATAAACCCGCGTTCTTCCAGCGCCATAATCAGCCTGTGAATGCCGGATTTTGACCTCAGGTCGAGGGCTTCTTTCATTTCCTCAAAGGACGGCGGCACACCGGATTCTTTGAGACGCTCATTGATGAAACG
>DAIMHB010000081.1:0-7828 GCA_036723545.1 Beijerinckiaceae bacterium | reverse complement strand
GCACCGTACAGAAATAGGATATACAATGTATATCCTATCTGGAGATGGATCATGCGTGTTGTTCTGGCAAAATGGGGAAACAGCGCCGCTCTGCGCCTGCCTAAGGCAGTGGTTGAGGCGCTGCATCTTAAATTAGGGTCAGAATTGCAGCTTGAATTTGACCAGCAGTCTATTCGGTTTCGCCCTGTCCTCTCACGCAAACGCTTGACGCTGGAGGAGATGGCGCAAGCCGCGCAGCGCCTAGGTGCGCAGAATGAGCCGGAGTCTGTTGTCTGGGGCCCGGATATGGGCGCGGAAATTCTGCATGATGACGGGGCTGTATAATGTCCGTTGTGCCAGAGGCGGGGGACATTGTTCTGCTCAATCTTGACCCCACAATCGGCACAGAGCAGGCCGGTGTTCGCCCCTGTCTGGTTTTGTCGCCGCGGCTGATGCAGTCCTTTTCAAAACGCGTGATTGTCTGCCCGATCACCAGCAATGTGTCACCCTGGCCGACCAAGGTTTTTTTGCCGGAGGGTTTGAGGGTGACGGGCGCTGTGCTGATCGATCAGATTCGCGCTGTGGATCGTGAGGCGCGTATCTTGCGAATTATGGATAAGGTGCCGGAGGCAACGCTGGCTGAGGCGCGCGATATTCTGGCGACATTATGCGGTATAAATCTGGCTGAGGATAAAATTTAAACTATGAACCCGTCCCTAATTCCCGCGCTGATTTTATTTGCGTTTGTCACGTCGATCACGCCGGGGCCGAACAATCTGATGCTGCTGGCCAGCGGTGTGAATTTCGGCTTTCGCCGCACCATTCCGCATATGCTGGGCATTGGTATCGGCTTTACGGTGATGGTGGCGGCGATCGGCTTCGGGCTGGCGCAGATTTTTCTCATATGGCCGCTGGCCTATACGGTGCTGAAATTCAGTGGGGCGCTCTATATGCTCTGGCTGGCGTGGAAAATTTCGCAATCCGGCCCGGTGGAGGGCGGCAAAATTGTGGGCCGGCCGATGACCTTTTTGCAGGCCGCCGGCTTTCAATGGCTCAATCCCAAGGCGTGGATTATGGCGGTTTCGGCCATTTCCACCTATACGACGGGTGGCACAACGGCGAGTGTGCTGCTGGTGGCTTCGGCATTTGGCGCGGTGAATTTGCCCTGTGTCTCCAGCTGGGCTTTGTTCGGTTCGGCGATGCGTCACATTCTGGGCGATGCGCGCAAGGTGCGGCTGTTCAATTATGCGATGGCGCTGCTGCTGGTGCTTTCGCTTTATCCGTTGATACTGGAGTTATAAAAGAGCGGGGAAGGGATAAATTTCCTCAATCCCTGCCTCAACATGCACTTGCCCCGCGCGCGCAACCCCACTAGAAGAGCGCGGGAGAATTCTATTCAAATGGCTGTCAATGGCCAAGACTCAAGGAAGAAGCACATGCGCGTTTATTATGATTCTGATGCGGACTTAGGCCTGATCAAGGGCAAAAAAGTGGCTGTTGTTGGCTATGGCTCGCAGGGTCATGCCCATGTGCTCAACATGCGTGATTCGGGCGTGAAAGACCTTGTGGTCGCATTGCGCAAGGGTTCGGGCTCTGCCGCCAAGGCACAGGGTGAAGGTCTGAAGGTCATGGAGGTTGCGGAAGCGGCCAAATGGGCGGATGTGATCATGATGCTCACCCCGGACGAATTGCAGGCCGACATTTACAATGCCGAACTTGCCCCCAACATGAAGCCCGGCGCAGCGCTGCTGTTCGCCCACGGCCTGAATGTGCATTTCAACCTGATCGAGCCGCGCAAGGACATTGACGTGCTGATGGTTGCCCCCAAGGGCCCCGGCCATACCGTGCGTTCGGAATATAAGCGTGGCGGCGGCGTGCCCTGCCTCATTGCCATTGCGCAGGATGCTTCGGGCAATGCGCATGACCTTGGCCTGTCCTATGCCTCCGCCATCGGCGGTGGCCGCGCCGGCATCATCGAAACCACCTTCAAGGAAGAATGCGAAACCGACCTGTTCGGCGAGCAGGTTGTGCTCTGCGGCGGTTTGGTGGAACTCATCCGCGCGGGCTTTGAAACATTGGTTGAAGCCGGTTATGCACCGGAAATGGCCTATTTCGAATGCCTGCATGAAGTGAAGCTGATCGTGGATCTGATCTATGAAGGCGGCATCGCCAACATGAACTATTCGATCTCCAACACCGCTGAATATGGCGAATATGTCACCGGCCCGCGCATCGTCACACCTGAAACAAAGGCTGAGATGAAGCGCGTTCTCGACGACATTCAGACCGGCAAATTCACCCGTGACTGGATGTTGGAAAACAAGGTCAACCAGACCTCGTTCAAGGCGGTGCGTGCCCGCAACAATGCGCATCAGATCGAGGAAGTTGGCGAGAAGCTGCGCGCCATGATGCCTTGGATTGGCAAGAACAAGATGGTGGATAAGTCCAAGAATTAAGGGTTTAAATAGGGGCGGGGCTCCCTCTCCGCCTCATCCTGAGGAGGCCGCAGGCCGTCTCGAAGGATGGGGCCCCGTTTCCCTTAAAAGGCAACAGACTCTCGCAATAGGAAAACCTATTGTTCTTCACGCCGGTGCAGGCTAACCTGCACCGGCTTTTTTATGGGAGATCTCATGCGCCGCGCCTATCACCTGCTCGATGTGTTTACCGACAGACCGCTCACCGGCAATCAGCTGGCCGTGGTGCTGGATGCGGGCGGGCTGGACACAGCAAAAATGCAGGCGATTGCGCGTGAATTCAATCTGCCTGAAACCGTATTTGTGCTGCCCGCCAAAAATCCGGTGAATGCGGCGGCGGTGCGTATTTTCACGGTTGCGCGGGAGCTGCCCTTTGCAGGCCACCCCACTGTGGGCACGGCTGTGCTGCTGGGGCAGTTGCGTGCGCCCGAACTCTTGGCGCGCGAGGATGTCCGCCTTGTGCTGGAGGAGGCCGTGGGCGATGTCGCCTGCATTGTGCGCCATCTCCCGGGCCGCGCCCCGCGCGCCAGCTTCACTTTGCCGCGCCTGCCTGAATATGTCGAGCCTCTGGGTGAGGTGAGTGCTGTTGCCGCCGCGCTGGGGTTGCAGGCGCAGGACATTGGCTTTGGCGCGCATGTGCCGGCCCGTTTTTCTGCCGGTGTGCCTTTCGCCTTTGTGCCGGTGAAAGACCGCGATTGTCTGGCGCGCATTGATCTTGATACGGCCCCTTGGGCGGCGGCTTTTGGCGGCAAGGCGCCGGTCTATGTCTATTGTGCTGACCCGCAAGGCAAAGGCCACCATTACCGCGCCCGCATGTTTGCCCCTGATATGGGCATTGCCGAAGACCCCGCCACCGGTGCCGCTGCCGCCGCTTTTGCCGGTGTTGTGATGGCCTATGACCGCCCTTCCGATGGCGACCATACGTTTATAATCGAGCAAGGCTATGAAATGGGCAGGCCCAGCCTGATCACATTGGGGCTTGAGGTGTCGGGCGGGGCGCTGACCTCGGCTTCAATCGGTGGCTCGGCTGTGTGGGTGGGGCAGGGCTTTATCGAGGTTTAACGTCAGTTTCATCCAGCTTTCACTTGTCATGCCGCAGATATTTGGTCTATAAGAACCTATAAGCATCAAGGGCAGTTCTGTGATCGTTTCAGCAGCAACATTCATGAACAATGCGGGCGTTATCGCTCCGGTTCGTGCTGCCCGCATCGCCCTTCTCAACCTGCTTCTTAGTCGCCCCTGAGAGTCGGCTGGGCCATGCCTGGACACTCAGGGGTTTGACGCTTCCACTTCCCATATTTTCATAACATCAGGAGAGCCCCCATGGCTCAGGTTCAGAATACGCCCGTTTCAGACGATAAAAACCGTATTATCATTTTTGACACCACCTTGCGTGATGGCGAGCAATCCCCCGGTGCTTCCATGACCTTTGAGGAAAAGCTCGAAGTGGCCGATATGCTGGACGCTTTGGGTGTGGATGTCATCGAAGCAGGCTTCCCCATAGCCTCCATCGGCGACTTTGAGGCGGTGAGCGAAATTGCCCGCCGTATAAAACATGCCACTGTGGCAGGGCTGGCGCGCGCCGGGGCCAAGGACATTGACCGCGCCGCCGAGGCGGTGAAACATGCCCGTAAGCCGCGCATTCACACCTTCATTTCCACTTCGCCGCTGCATATGAAATATAAATTGCAGATGGAGCCCAGCGCGGTGCTGGATATGGTTGTGGCCTCTGTCACCCGCGCCCGCAATCATGTGGCCGATGTCGAATGGTCGGCGGAAGATGGCACCCGCACGGAAATGGACTTTTTGTGCCGCTGTGTGGAGGCCGCCATTAAGGCGGGCGCCACCACCATCAACCTGCCGGACACGGTGGGCTACACCATTCCGGAGGAATATGGTGCGATGTTCCGCAGCGTGCGCGAGCGCGTGCCCAATTCGGACAAGGCGATTTTCTCCGTCCATTGCCATAATGACTTAGGCTTGGCCGTGGCCAATACTTTGGCCGGTTTGGAGGGCGGCGCGCGGCAGGTGGAATGCACCATCAATGGCATTGGCGAGCGCGCAGGCAATGCCGCGCTGGAGGAGGTGGTCATGGCCATCCGCACCCGCCACGACAAGCTCAATTTCCACAATCGCATT
This sequence comes from Beijerinckiaceae bacterium, assembly GCA_036723545.1. GTDB lineage: Bacteria > Pseudomonadota > Alphaproteobacteria > Rhizobiales > Beijerinckiaceae > JANXSV01. The sequence goes on along the minus strand of DAIMHB010000081.1, from coordinate 3,236 downwards.
GACAACACCATGCTCACCCGCGCCTCTAAGCTGGTGTCGGCGGTCACGTCCTTTCCGGTGCAATATAATAAGGCGATTGTCGGGCGGAATGCCTTTGCCCATGAGAGCGGCATTCATCAGGACGGCATGCTGAAAAATGCCCAGACCTATGAAATCATGACCCCCGAATCGGTGGGCGTGTCCAAAACCTCGCTGGTGATGGGTAAGCATTCGGGCCGCCATGCCTTCAGGGATAAGCTGAAAGAGCTGGGCTATGATCTGGGCGCAAATGCGCTGGAAGTGGCCTTCACCCGCTTCAAGGACCTCGCAGACCGTAAAAAACACATTTATGATGAGGATCTCGAAGCGCTGGTCGATGATGAGATTGTCACTGCGCATGACCGTATCAAGGTGCTGGCCTTGATGGTGGTGGCGGGCACTATGGGGCCGCAATCGGCCAGTCTGACATTGGATATTGACGGCCAGCATGTGACCCAGCAGAGCAATGGCAATGGCCCGATTGACGCCATTTTCAATGCCATTCATGCCTTGGTGCCGCATGAGGCCTCGCTGGAGCTGTATCAGGTTCATGCGGTGACGGCAGGCACCGATGCGCAGGCGGAGGTCTCGGTGCGTCTTGCCCATGCCGGCCATACGGTGACGGGCAAAGGGGCCGATCCGGATACGATGGTGGCCAGCGCCCGCGCCTATATTTCGGCGCTGAACAAATTGCAGGCCCGCGCGCAAAAGGGCGCACCGGCACCCATTACCGAGCGGCTGAAGCCATAAGGGCTGTTGGTTCATAATTCAAAAAGCCCTGTCTGACCGACAGGGCTTTTTACGTTATGCGCCGGAGCGCGTTGAGTTTCATAAAAATAGTATCGACCTTAGAGCATATTGTTTTTTAAATGGAAATACACTGTGAGCCTTCCTTCTCCCCGTCACCTTAAGGAGGCCGCAGGCCGTCTCTCCCCGTCATCCTGAGGAGGCCGAAGGCCGTCTCGAAGGATGGGGGAGAAGACTCAAGATGAAGGGCATAATCATAAAAATGCCCCTCACCCCACCCTCTCCCCGCCAGCGGGGCGAGGGAGGCGTTTCCGTGTAAAGGCAACAGACTCTAAAATCAGCTTATCACGTTGAAATTGAGATCATATTTTTTAAATAACCCACTATTGTTCAAGAAAATTCCAAGCCATGACGCTTTTCTGACACTTGAGGCTAGACAGAAGCCGATGTCTTTGCTACTCACCACTCACTCCTGCAAGGGAGCCGTGTGGGTGATTAGCTCAGTTGGTAGAGCAGCTGACTCTTAATCAGCGGGTCGTAGGTTCGAACCCTACATCACCCACCATTTTTATTCTTAAAAATCAAAGTCTTAGGAAAAATATATATCTGCCCTTCGGGGTAAGCTCTTGTCCTGGGTGTCATATGGGTTTCACAAAACCTGTGCCCATTTGCCGGGCTTTGAAGCGGAATGGTGAGGCTTGCCAGGATCAAGCTGATACCAAGCCCAACAAAAAGGGCGAGGATAGTTGCCCGCCCCGGTAATCTCTCCGCTCCCGCCTGTTCGCTGTTGATGGGCAAGGGGCTATGCTGACAGCGCTGCCCGCGCTTGAATCTCCGCCTCTGAGCCTTTCACCCATTCCCACGCCGAGCGCGGCCTGTGCGCCTTCGCCAGCTCTGGAAATTTCTTGGCCTCACGGGCTGCGACGCGCAATTTTTCGCGTGCAAGGCGCGGGTCGAGCTTCAGTTCGGCGCAAATGGCCTTGAGACTCACCGTGTTGGCGGATTTAGGCGCGCTTGCATCTGGCTTGGCCGCTGAAATTGATTTTGTAGCTTCGATGTTTATCATCGTCCCTCCTGTCTTGGACGATCAGTTCAATAAGACAAGAAACGCGGGCGTGTCAGGGAAAATCCCAGGTCACCAAGCTCACAACCTGAACTCCGCAGGTTCAAATCCTGCCCCCGAAACCAAAGTTATTTATACCCATCCGCTCATTCTCTTCAACGATCGAAGAGGCAGAGAGGTCTTGTCATGCGTGCTTCCGCACAAGCGAAGTCACGTGACTTGAGACCACATCTCACTCAAGTTTTCGGGACAGTCTTGGGTTTTCAATCTGGCCTTATGCCGCCTGTTTTTCCAGTGCCTTTTCACTGCGAATTCGCTGGGTGTACTTTTGCCCAACGACTATTGAGGTTTGTTCCTGTTGTAATCGTTCTTCCATGCCGTGATATTGGCGCTAGCCTGGGCGAGCGACGAGAATAGCGTATCGTTGAGGCAATCGTTGGGAAAGCTGCCGTTGAAACTTTCAACAAACCCTCATTGTATCGACCCGCCGGAGGGCAATCTAGTGCCAGTCTACCGTTGTCTCCTGGCACCATTTAAGGATGGCCATACTGATCATCTCCCTGCCGCTGTCCGAGACGATCGCCTTGGCTTTCCGCGCCTAGCGATGCGCCCATGTAGCTCGCTGGCAAGCCGAGCGCTCGATAGGGATGTATCGGTAACTAGGTACTGGCAGTCACGCGTTAAGTCGTCAGCGACTGCTAGCGCGCGGAAGCGGCAACTGTCGGTGAAAGCATCACGAACGAGGTCCAGGGTTCAGGGCTCACCCGGACGCGATGGCAAAGCCAGAGGGCGTCTCGCACAGCGCCGATCGGTCTGACAAAGGTCTGTCGATCAATGTACGATCTAAGCGGATGAAAGTAAGGGTCGTTCGCTTAAAGTAAGCAGTGTCAGGTCTTACGACCTAGATGTGAGGTTTCAGGAGGTTGTCCATTCGGAGCAGATTTGGGAGACTGGAGTTACCACACCTCAGTTTTCCAGGATCGCTTCGAATGAACATTCATAAGAATGCCCGATTGACCCCGTTGCGTCGAGCGGAAATGGCTCTGGCGGTTCTCGGCGGTGCGTTGACCAAGGCGCAAGCCGCTCGCGTTTATGCCGTTTCGCACAAGATCGTGACGCGCTGGGTCAAACGCTTCGAACAGGGTGGACGTTCCCATATGATCGATCGCTCGTCGCGCCCGCGCAATTGTCCAAGGCAGACAGATCAGGCGCTGGCCAGCCGCGTCATCACGCTGCGCCACCAGCGTCGGACGGGCAAGCACATCGCTCTCGAAACGGGCGTCTCGCCTGCGACCGTGAGCCGTATCCTGCGGCGAGCAAAGCTCTCGCGGATGAAGGACATCGAACCGGCCGAACCGGTGGTGCGCTATGCGTATAGTGAGCCGGGTGGCCTGATCCATCTCGATAT